>JAAANX010000066.1 GCA_009909085.1 Cyanobacteria bacterium GSL.Bin1
TTTTTGAGCGCAAACACTCTTGAATCCCTTGTTTCATTTCCAGCGGAGACATTTTCGTATTCAGCCAGTACTGAATTTCAAAGTGACTGCGACCGCGCAAGACTTTTCCCAGTTCCAAACTCGTTTGAGTTTGAGGATTGGCGACAATGACTAATGCCCGGCGCGGATAGAGTGAGACCTCCGTTTGGGGCGTTTTCCCTAAAATGAGTTCACCCACGCCTTCTACAATCCGTTTTGGGGTTTGTAAGGGATATTCTGCTTGCAGATTCGTTTCCCCACGACTCCGCTTTTGCTGGTTAATCAGTCGCAGTTGCTGGTTGGTTTTATCGATATATTGGAGGGTCTGGTGATAGACATAGCGATAGAGACCATCAGCTTCAATGATGCCTTGTGAATTCGCTGCTGCTCCCTGTAAGCCTCGGATCAGGTAATAGGTAAAAACCCCATGACCCATCTCGGAAAATTCCCAAGACTGCTGAGCGCGATCGCAGGATAGAAGCGCATAAAAGCCTTGCGTTCGAGCCGCCTGTTCTTGTAAGCGTTCAATTAGTTGCGGGGTGGGATTATAAAGAGTTTGCTGCCAACTCACCCCGCCACTGTGGCAAGCATCGAGCCACACAAACTGAATTGGTGCGACACATTCTCCTAGCAAGGCTAATAGTTCCGAGATGGGCAGTCCAGTTGCTGAAAGATGATCTAAAGTCGTATCCTGTAAACAAAGTGCGGCTTGTTGAGTCCTCGGATCAAGGACACCATGACCGGAAAAATAGAACATGACCCTGTCATGAGCTTTTGCCTCCTTAGCAACCTGCTTTAAACTTCTGATGACCGCTCCTTTTGTTGGTGGCTTGATCCCGTAGTCATGATGAACCAGTAATTCACGTTGCGAAAACTCTTCGGTGGCGCCTGCTAGAGCTTTGCTTAATTCCTGACAATCAGCAGCCGAGTATTGTAGTGAAATTAACTTTGGATCTTGATACTCATTGATACCAATCAGTATTGCCCAAAATTGAGCATTTTGAGAGGTTTGGGCCGATATTTGACTGGCTTTTGTGCTACTTTTACCGACACCAATAGGACACATCGTTGAAAATCCGGACTATTTTATTGTTCATGCTAAGTTTCCTGATGACCCGCGAAACGAATTCGACCATCAGTAGCGGTGTGATAAACCCAACTTTGAGAGCCATCAGAGAGAATAATTTGCCACCCGGGAACTAAGGCTTGTGTACAAATTTGTCCAGGTTCCTCGATGCCTAGGCAACCATTTGGCCAAGTTTTTTGTCTTGCAATAATTTCTTCAAAAGCAGAAATAGGTAATCCTGAACGTTGGGACGCCTCTTTTAGAACTGCGGTAATAATTGACCCAAAATTACTTTGTGATTCTTCTTGTGGGTTTGGAATAGAGTGCGGGGCAGCTACCGCGTTATTCAGCATGACATCATTCATGCCTAAAGAGACAAATCCGACAACAATGAGAATTGAGAAAAAACGAGTGCAGCGATTGAATGTTGCTAACTGCCAGACAACACGTTTTGCTTTTGCACCTAAAATCATATTAGTCATTATACAAATTTGATCAGTATTTTTTCTAAGGTCTATTGCTAATCGAGACTTAGCTCTTGTTTCAATAATGTGTCAATTTTCATTTAGGTCATTCTAAACTGTCTATGAGTTGAGTTCAGACGCTCTCTTTTGAGATTTCAAATCACCTTCGTAATGCCGTTAAGGCAAAATGGAAGGCAGAGAAAATAAGGACTACAAAGTTTTTCTGATTCAACATAGTTGGCACTTCAATGACTATTGCACTTTTACGTTGAAGGGGATTAGTTTATGCAATAGCCAACTATTAACTGGCGAGGAGAACGAGGAGCGATCAGTCCCGCGCTCTACCTGATAAGGTGAGGGCCGGGACGGGGCGTTCAAGTTACCGGCTGCGAAAAAGAAAGTCCCAAGACTTGCAAAAGTACCGTCTAAAGAGTGGATTAATGTTCTTTCTATGCGCTGGCATGAATGCGAATGCGGCTACACCAACAATCGTGATCTAGCCGCAGCCGAAGTAATCACAAATAGAGGTCTGACCCAAGCGCGGGTTTCCCGCGCATTGGAAAGCAGACCTGAAGGAATCAGTAAGTACGTAGGGACGACTACGGAAAGGAAACAGCCTGCTAATAAGTCCGCGTCACCTGGGGAAACCCCAAGCATTTATGCCGAACGCAGCCTACTGCCGGGTCAATTGATAGGTAAGTGCTACGCAGGAAAGCCCATTCGCGAGGATGGGAAGCCCGCGCTGTACCGATAGGTCAGCGTCGGGAGGATGTCACGAACTCATGATTTGATCGATTCCTTGGTCTTGTAGTTCGAGAAAACTCTTGGCATTGGTTAAATCAAATTCAAGGGGAGTAAGGGTGACATAATTCTGGCGTATGGCTTCCACATCCGTGGGAACATTTGAGGGAAGATGCTTGGCTTCTGGTTGAGGAATATCTTCAATCGCTTCTCCCGCTAGCCAGTAATAGCTTTTACCTCGTGGATCGAAACGTTTTTCAAACTGTTCAATATAGCGTCGTAACCCTTGGCGAGTGAGGCGAATGCCAGCAATTTCTTGGTGAGAAACCGCAGGGATATTGACATTGAGTAGGGTTCCTTGGGGAATTGGCGGTAACTTTTCTAATAATTGATGGGTGACTTGTGCAGCAGTTGTAAACTCAGTGGACGTGTAACTGGCTAAACTAATAGCAAGGCTAGGAAGGCCGTTAATTGTTCCTTCCATTGCAGCAGAAACGGTTCCTGAATAGAGAATATCGGTCCCTAAATTAGATCCATGATTAATCCCAGAGAGAACGAAATCAGGAGGGGATTCTAAAAGCGCGCTAAGGGCAAATTTTACACAGTCGGACGGTGTTCCCGAACAAGACCAAGCTGTAACGGAGTGATGAAATATATTATCAACTTGATTGGCGCGAATAGGTCGATGAAGGGTTAAACCATGTCCAGTTGCAGAACGTTCCCGGTCTGGACACACGACCATCACTTCATACCCTTTTTCTGCAAGTGTATTGGCTAAGGTTCGGATTCCTAGCGCAAAAATGCCATCGTCGTTGCTAATCAACAATTGTGTCATAAACTATCCCTACTCAATCTTCTTCCACTGGCTGTAAACGGGTGAGTTTTAAGCTGAATTGTCCTCCTCCTGTTTTGCCAAAAGCACGCACACGAACAATATAACGCCCTGTTTCGGTAATGCGAGTAAATAGTAGAGAATTGGTGCTTCCATCGGGACCATCATCATTTTCAGCAACGGTGGTTCCATCGGAAGCGATGAGAAGGACGATGCTGTCAAAGTCTTCTGATTTGACATCAATGGAAACCTGATCATCTTTTTGCAAGTTGACTTGATAGTCGCGGGCAAATCCTCCTTCTCCAGTGGGGATATCTTTAGCAGAAAGACGATCGCTGATGACACGATTCACAGGGAGAATGACAGGATCGTAAAGAGAGGACTGGGCTTGAATCGGAGTCACTTCATTGATCACGAACAGCAGTAAAGTTCCGAAAAAGAGAGGAATTTTCCAGCGAGACACCAGCATTTGTATATGTTTGACAGCGACTTGTTCATTATCTCTTACGTTGTGCCAGATTGGGCTATAAAAATTTTTGGAGGACTTCAACGGTTGCTTGTCCT
Organism: Cyanobacteria bacterium GSL.Bin1; assembly: GCA_009909085.1. Classification (NCBI taxonomy): domain Bacteria; kingdom Bacillati; phylum Cyanobacteriota; species Cyanobacteria bacterium GSL.Bin1. Next base: position 3,686 of record JAAANX010000066.1, read on the forward strand.
GTTTTTTCCCAGCTAAATTGAGCAGCGCGTTTTAATCCTTGTTCCCGCATTTTGGCTTGCAATTTAGAATCTTGAGCAAGCGTTGTCATGGCACTTGCTATTTCATTAGTATCCATCGGATCAATCAAAATGGCAGCGTCTCCTGCGACTTCTGGTAAGGAAGAACAGTTAGAAGTGATCACAGGGGTTCCACAACCCATAGCTTCTAAAACTGGTAAACCAAAGCCTTCCCAGAGACTGGGGAATACTAGTGCCGTTGCACCTCGGATTACATCAGGGAGTTGATCATAAGGAATGTAATTGAGAAAACGAACGCGATCGCGCACACCTAATTCTGCCGCCTGTTGCTGTAATTGCGGTGTATAGCGGGGATCGGGGGGACCAATTAACCAAAGTTCATTGTCCGTAGCGGAAACTTTAGCAAAAGCGGCAATTAATCTTCCAACATTTTTATGGGGATCGGGTCGTCCCAGATGCAAGAAATATTGACACGGTTGGTGTTTAATGCTTGTTGCAGGGGTCAGCGTTTCATTTGGGTGTAACCTGGAGCTGGGAGAGGGAAAAAAATGCTGTTGATCGTAAGCTAATAAAATGGGTGTAATTTTGCGGGCTGGGATGCCCCAGAAATGGATCATATCGTCTGCAGTTGCTTGAGAGTTGCAGATAATATGTTCGGCTTGGTATAAGACTTGGGGAATATAGAAACGAAAATAGGGCGTGAGAGGAGAAAACCGTTTTGGGTAGCGTAGTGGAATCAGATCATGGACGGTCACCACATAACGACAAGAAGAATAGAGAGGGGCTTCTGGAATGGGAGAAAAGAGTAAGGCAGCATCGAGTCGTTTGTAGATTTTCGGTAATTGCTGCTGGGTCCACCAAAGGCGACGTAAGTGCGCGATCGTTCCATGATCGGGGCTTAAGCGATTGGGAATTTGATAGGAGTTATAATCCGTGATCAGAGCTGAAGTGAGAAGGGTGGGTTCTAAGGATGCTAAAGACGGTAGGATATTTTGAGTGTAAGCTGAGATTCCCGTCGGCTGTTGCATCACAATTGAACAATTAACTAGGAGAGGGTTTAACACCAGAGAATTTTTGTTGGAAATAGTGCCATGTCCCTGTTATTTTACCAAGCGCGATCGCGGGCTTGATAGGAACAAGAAATAGTGCATAAGTTAGTAAGCGAATGACACGGAAGTAGAATATAACTCTATTTGTATACCTTTCTAATGTAAACAAGTAGCTGTAGGTGCTATGATAATATTTATTTTTAAGGTTGCAGTTAGTGATAGCAGAAACTTGATGGATGATACTTATTTGAGCAGTTACAGCAATGAGATGACCTTGCTGTTTATACCGTTGACAAAAATCAAAATCTTCGTAATAGAGAAAGTAATTCGGATTAAACTGAGGACACTTTTGAAAATGACTGAAATTAATAATCATGCTACAACCACTTACCCAATCACAGGGAAGATAGGATAGTTCAGGATTAATTGCCAGCAAATTTTCTGATGCAATCCGCCCTTTTATAGAGTCAAAAGTTCCCCCAGCAAACCAAATGTTATAATCCGTTGAGTAAATCAGTGTTCCAAGAATAGAGATTTCGGGATAATGATAAAAAAAAGATTCAGCATCTGTTATAATTTTAGGGTTAAAAAATGTATCAGGATTAAGCAGCCAAACTAATGCTTGAGAATGTTGATTATAAATCCAAGATAATCCCAAGTTACAAGCTCTCCCAAATCCTAAATTTTCACCCGCCTCTATAATGTAAATTGTATCTCTTGCTAATGCTTCTAATGCTTTTTGATCAGGAGGAAAATTATTAACAATTACAAACTTGTGTGAGTTTTTCTGACGGCCCGCCTTGCTTAGGGGCTGTGGTAAACTCAAAAAACTTTCAAGTAGACGCTTCACCAATTCAACAGATTGATAATTAACAACTAAAAAATATAACACCTGACTAATATTTAATATGTAAAATAGTACTTTTTTAATCGAAGGCCTAATAAAGATGCCTTTTTATTCAAAATTAGCTGTTTCGATTGGTACCAAAAAACTTTTTTTTGTAGGTTGCTGGAAAAGTCAGAATAGGTACTATTTAGCATTTTATACGTAACTACAATGTATGATCATTTGCCTAGAACAGCTACATATAACTTGAGCTGATAAAGAACTAAACTATTTTACAAGTTTAAAATTAGTTTAAAGAACTGGAAATATCTACTCATATTTCCTGTTTAATTATGAAGTTATAATTGTATCAACTTGCTGAAGAAAGTTTTTTCGCGAACATTCTACTTCAATTTTTCTTAAAGCAGAATTTCTTATATTTTTCCATAATTCTTGTTCAGAATATACTTTCGCACATTTTTCAGCAAAAGTTAGAGCGTCATCACCGACTAAAATTTCTTGCCTATCTTGCCAACCTAGTTGAGAAGCAATTATTGAAGTTGTAACAATTGGCAAACCATAAGATGCTGCATGATGAACCTTAAATGGAATCCCTGCAGCAAAACGAGTTGGTGCAACAAAAACTTTAGCACAATTATAAATTTCTTGGAGGGATTCTACTTGACCTAATACCTGCAAAGAATCACTTTGTAAATTCCAGATTTCTTGACATTGATTGAAACCGACAATTGTAAATTTTAATTCTTTTCCTATTTTTTCTTTGAGTAAAGGTAAAATTTCTTCCACGAACCAAAAAACTGAATCAGCATTGGGAGAATTAATTTCATGAATAGCTCCTACAAAAACAATTCCTACGCGTTCTTCAAATTTTTTTGGAGTAGGCATTAAGTCAACTGTATGTCCTAATGTATATACTGAACTTAACCCCATCTCAGTGAAACGTTCTTGTTCACGTTCTGAAACTGCCACAATTACATCAGCTTTTTCCGCTAATTTAATTTCTGCTTTAACTAACAGATCTACTTCATCTTGAGAAACCTTTTTTCCTTTAACTTCGCGTTGGCTCACTTCCCGTAAAGCATAAATAGCTTCTGCATCATAAATAATCCGAGTATTTTCAAACCACTGAGGATAACGCTTCAAGATTGGATTTAAGATTTCCATATTATGAGGACGGCTAATCAAAATTAGATCGTAAAAGCGAGCATAGTCGTGCAAAAATTTTTCCAATCCTCCAATCCCTTGATTAAGAACAACTTCAACGACTTTTGGAATATCTTGGTAAACTTCTGTCCAATTTTCTTGAGGAAAAGTGAGGGGATAAAACGTAACAGAGTAATTTAAAGTTACAAGCGCTTGTAAAATATCCCTTGCTCTCGGAAACCCAGATCCCAGAAAGGCATGGGGAACCCGGTCATCTATGAATAAAACGCGACAAGAAAGAGGAGAGCGAGTCCGTGCTAAGAAAGTATTTTCAGGAGTAGGGGACCAATGATAATTAGCAAGCTGTTGAGAATGTTTTTGAGTAAAAATAGATTGATGGGCTTTCTGAAGATTGATTGCTGAGTGATTTGATTGCGAGCTCCCAAATTCAAAGTGTACAACAGTTGCATTAGGCTCGTAAACAACACGTTTTCCTTGCTCCCAAAGTCTTAGGCAATAATCAGTTTCTTCATAATAGGCAGGCTTGTAATCTTCATCAAATCCTCCCATCTCTAAAAATAATCTTCGTTCTGTTAGTAAAAAAGCAGCAGAGCAGTAATCTACATTTCGTTGAAACATGTAGGGAAAATCAAAGGGATTTTCACCTCTTCCATATCCTAAACAAGAACCATCATTCCAAATAATGCTACCTGCTTCTTGCAAAGTACCATCTAAAAGTATAATTTTCCCGCCAACGGCTCCAATATCATCTGCACTACAGTAAGTATTAATAGCAGCAGACAGTGTTCCAGGCAAAATTTGAGCATCATTGTTTAGTAAAAGGAGGTAATTTCCTTTTGCTACTTTAGAAGCTTGGTTAACTGCTGCTAAAAAATGAAGATTCTCATTATTATTAATCCTGATCAAGCCTGAAGTTCGATCAAGAAGTAGCCTGGTTGTATCTTGTGAAGCATTATCAACAACAATAATTTCGCAAGGATGCTTGGGATTAGTGCTAGCGATGACGAGAGAGCGCAAACATTGTAATGTTAATTCTGCTCTGTTGTATAAAATAAGAATAATACTAACGAGTGGTTCTTCTGGTTGAGAAAAGGTTAGTTTCTCGTCACAAATTAAAAAACTGTCTAGCTCAGTTTTATATAGATGAGATAAGATTTTTTTATATTCGCTTTCATTGGACAAAGGTGTAGGATTGCTCTCTTTTTGGGAAGGTATAGGATGATTTTCCGTTTTGGAGGATGAAGATTTAGGATAGTTCTGTGTTTTGGATTGAGTGATTAATAATTTTACTCTATGCTTAGCTTTTCGCAGTAATTGACGAGTTTTAATAACTACATTTATTACTAGGTTATTTAATTTACGAAAAATACCTTTATTAGCTTTATTCTCTTCTGATTTTTCTAATATCTTGTCTTCTATTAATTTAGTTTGAGATTGTTTCAAAAGCAATTGATGATAATACTGATTTAACTCATTTTTTCTTGTTAATAATTCTTTTTTCTTAATCTCTATTTTTTTAGACCAGTCTAAAGTTGATTTCATTTTTACTTTATAAATATATAATAGTCTAATTAAGCATAGTGTTTTGAGGATAAAGATAGATTTCAACTATCTTTTTTCTATTTAATTGGCAACCCTAGGCGATGCTTGATTTGAAACCAAAGCTGCCGTAATTTCCAAAATTTACTACTTTTCATTGCTTGAACAAGGTTTTGTGTTTCTTCCCAACCTTGTAAAGCCTTTTCTAATTGAAACTGAGCATTTTCCCATTCTTGAATCAGGGAGTCTTGTTCTTTTTTAATTTGTTTAAGCTCCTCATTAGTTTGATTAATAGTACTTTCCAATTCCTGATTACATTGTTGAGCATTTTCCCATTCTTGAATCAGGGAGTCTTGTTCTTTTTTAATTTGTTTAAGCTCCTCATTAGTTTGATTAATAGTACTTTCCAATTCCTGATTACATTGTTGAGCATTTTCCCATTCTTGAATCAGGGAGTCTTGTTCTTTTTTAATTTGTTTAAGCTCCTCATTAGTTTGATTAATAGTACTTTCCAATTCCTGATTACATTGTTGAGCATTTTCCCATTCTTGAATCAGGGAGTCTTGTTCTTTTTTAATTTGTTTAAGCTCCTCATTAGTTTGATTAATAGTACTTTCCAATTCCTGATTACATTGTTGAGCATTTTCCCATTCTTGAATCAGGGAATTTTGTTCTTTTTTAATTTGTTTAAGCTCCTCATTAGTTTGATTAACAGTACTTTCCAGTTCCTGATTGTATTGTTGCATATCAGATAATAATAGTTGGTTTTCTTTTTGAACTTTTTCAGCAGTTCGTAGTTTTAACCAGTCTTGAAATAACGATTTTTCATCGAAGATCTGTTTGTGCGTTTGTTGACTTATATAACTATCACTTTGTACTCGTGTATAGTAACAACGATGTTCTAGGTGCTGAAAAATTGTTATAGCTTCGGGAAAAAACTCTTGAATTATGGCAGGGCGACTGGACTGTGAAACCTGATTATGAAATAGAGAAACATCGTAAATTTCAGATTGAGGTGCAAGAGAGAGCTGGAATTTTTCATGTATTGCTTGACCTAACACTTGGGGATTATGCCGAATCTGATCTATATTAAAAAGGATACTGTGATGTGGATATTGATTACAAAAGGAAAGAATAGCGGAATTGTAGCTTATCCAAAATTCTAAAGCAAGGTATGGAAACTCCTGAAAAATGTGATCGCCGCGACGGTAGAGAGAATCAATAACTTCCCAAGGGGTACGGTACACAAAAATAAATTTAGCTTCAGGGACTTGAGATTGCCAAAACTCTAGAAAGAGAGTTCCCCGAGGATCTTTCCACCCTGTAATCCCTGCTTTCTTTCGTTTACTAGCGATAATTTCCTGAGCTCTTATTCTTAAATTTTCAGGAATTTCAGTAATTTTCTCTTGTGTGACCCAACCTTGAGGAGGAAAATTACATGCTTCTAATACACTTTCATGAAATTGAACTACCTCTAAGTCTTCAAAATGCCCTTTCATATTACTTTCAATAGGACCCATCAAATTGCTTCCCATATCAACACCAGCACTTTGTAATAAAGAAGCAGTTAAAGAGGTTCCAGAGCGGTGCATTCCGGTTACAATTAAAATGGGATGAGGAAAATCAGACATGACGCTATTCTAATCTAGAAAAATTTTAGGTTGCTATAAAAACTGGAGGAAAATTATTTTCGCTTCTTGCTATAGTAAAAAAATCATTTATAAAAGTCATGCCTTAGACGACAATTGAAACCTAGCTATATTAGTAGCCCTAATTTGGTAATGTTTAATTTTTTCTTTATATTATTTACTCTCTGTATAATCTTTTTTTTGTCTTTATCTAATACATTAGTATCTTTTACGTAGTCTAGTAACTGTAAAGCTTTTTCCAGAAAGTGATTTGCATTTTGCTTATTTTTTGCTAAAAAAGCCCGCTCACTTTCTGCCAAAAATGTCCTTGCTCGTTCTAAATTAAGTTGCATATTGTAAAGCTGAACAAGAGCATCTAGTTGTTCTGAAAAAGGGCATTGATACTCTAAAATATCAATATTTGAAGGCATATCATATTTCTTCCAGTCTGGTTGTAAATCTTCAAAATTTATATCATGACGTTTTTTAACTAATTCAGAATTACTCTTGTCAAATTTTGTTTGAATTGACTTTGCTAAATCCATTCCAATTGCAAGTTTCTCATTTTTGGGTAGCTCATTAATAAATATATTATGATTAGTATTTAACTCTTTATTGGTATTTAAAGCATTTACTAAAGCCATTGTTCGGATGTCAACTGCTTCATTTACAATTTCAATTTGAGTAAAGCCGACTAAATTTATTTTCAATTTTTCTATAATAAAATCAGTAATAGATGGCTTTTTTTTGAAGGGTAGTATTAATATGTTTTCCGGATGAAACGCACGTTCCCATCGAGCAATAAAATCTTCATAGTTTAAGTAAGGACTAGTGTTTTTTATTTTTTTAAAGAAATCGTAATTAACTTTATGACCAACTCTACTTGCAGTTGAAGCCAATGAAACCATAACGTCTACTTGTGGTCGAAGGTGTGCAACAACTTCTATTGATTCAAAGTAATTACCAATAAATGTTTGAACTCGATCAACCATTTGATCAGAAACTATGCGTGAATGTAAATGTTCATCTGATATGATGAAATATTTGCATTTCTTGTCAAATGCTTCCTTAACTTCTTGATCAAAAGCTTGCTTGACCTTGATATAAAACTCCCTATGTTTTTCGGCATCCGTTAAGTTATTTTGCCAGAAACCATCATCTGGTTTATCTGCATCACGAGCACAAATACTAATGCTTCTATTATCAGGCTCTCCTAGTGATTTAGAATACCAAATCTTTTGACGTTTTAGAAGCTCTCTATTTTTCGATAGCCAGTTTTGAAAAGTTGTTGTTCCTGTTTTTTCTGTACCAATGTGTAAGATTAACTTCAATTTTACTTTTCCTCATAAACTCAGTAATTACTTAAATTGAATCATAGCATTATTGGTTCAGGCACAACGTGACTTGTCAGATATTATTAATTTCGGAAAGTTGCCAAAGAACCAAGCTTCATTCATCTTTATATCAATTACGGTTATTGTGCTGCTCGGAAACTGAAGTATTTTGGCTACAAATTGGTGATGCTGTGTTCCCTGTCTGGCTTGCCCATTGCCTATAATTTAGTGCCAGCCAACACTGACGAGCGACAAGTGATAAGAGCCGTTATATCTCAAGTTAGGGGCAGTGATGTTTATGGAGACAAGGGTTTTATGGTCAAGATTAGCAAGAGCAGATCCACCGTTCCACTGGGAATCGCATTTGGACAATCCATTGCTCTAACGAGACCTAGACAAAAAAAACAACAGGAAAACAGCCTCAAACCTTGTCATAGCAAGGGAGTTACACCAAATGCCTAAAAATCGCTGAAACCCAAGTCTATCCTGAAAAATACCCAATCAAAGTAAAACAATTACTGTGTATAAGTTTGAGGCTGTTTTTACTTCATAATTGTTTAATTCCCGATAGTCGGCTCATCTTTAACCATTTAATTGCCAATGACCTCTCTGTACGAGTTGAACCGGTTCTCGAAGGAATTGTCAACGAAAGTTTAGGACAAGACTCGGCAGGAGCGACTAATACCACGGGTACTGCTTTAGCGACCCGTATCGAAGAAATTGAGGCTGAGTTGGATATTGATGGTAATGGTCAAACGACGGTTACAGATGGTCGGCTCATCTTTAACTACTTAATATTTGCCAATGACCCGTTTGTGCCCGTTGAACCCGTTCTCGAACAAATTGTCAATGAAAGCTTACAGCAAGATTCGGCGGGAGCAGATAATATCACGGGTGAGTCCCTAGAAAGCCAGATTGTCGATATGATGGGAGTTCCTATTGATGATCCAGACAATACGGAATCAAATTACATTGATGTCGCGATCGCGTTCTGGAATAGCGGTCATGACATTGAAGCCAGACAATTAGCTGACTTGCTCTGGGATGAAGGCGCGACTCAACAAGAAATGGGTCAAGCGATGAAATATCTAGGCTTGAGCTTGGAAACCATTGCTGATGCGGTTGATGATGGAGTCACTCAAAGTGATGGCACAGGATTAAATTATATTGATGTCGCGATCACGCTTTGGAATAGTGGTCATGACATTGAAGCCAGACAATTAGATGACTTGCTCTGGGATGAAGGCGCGACTCAACAAGAAATGGGTCAAGCGATGGAATATCTAGGCTTGAGCTTGGAAACCATTGCTGATGCGGTTGATGATGGGGTAACCCAAAGCGATGGTACAGGATTGAACTACATTGATGTCGCGATCGCGCTTTGGAATAGTGGTCATGAGATTAATGCAACTCAATTAGCGGGACTTAAACAATAACATGAAACTAAGTGTGGTAAATTACTTATATATCAACTATTCTACGTTACTAACTAGCCGATGAAAGAAACCACTCCGTCCGCGATGCCTCCCTGCTTTGACAGATGGTGTTGTCGATTCGACGATGTTTTCAAGACGAAAGCGGAAAAACGAGAGTTTAGGAACTATTTGGGAGGATTATTGGGGGAAAGTAAGCGAAAAAATCTATCAGAGATGGCAAGAAACGCGGTGGGAGTGACGTACCACCGTTTACACCATTTCCTGACTGACGCTCGGTGGTCAGCCCAAGCCATCAATGAGCGTCGTTTGCAAGTAATGAATCAATGTGGTCAAACTAAAATTCAAAGAGGGTTTAGTTTAATAATTGATGATTCAGGACATCGCAAGAGTGGAAACTTCACCGCAGGAGTGGGCAGACAATACGTGGGAGAAATTGGAAAAACGGATAATGGAATTGTTGTAGTCACCACTCATCTCTATGATGGAAAAAAGAGCCTTCCTCTCGATATTGAATTGTATCAACATAGCAGTGCTTTAGCAGAAGGAAAAAAGCGCACCGCCTGCGCTGAGGTCTCCTCAGCGTAAAGACGGAGCAAGCAGATCCTGAGTTCAAGAAAAAACCGGAACTTGCCATTGAGTTAATTGACCGCAGTTTAGAGAGAGGATATCGACCGGGAATTATTTTGATTGATTCAGGATACGGCAATAACGGAACTTTCTTATCTCAATTAGAACAAAGAAACCTAAAGTATTTAGGGGGAATGGCGAAAAATCGGAACGTAACCATTGAAAGAAATGACAACTTAAAGGAAACCTTGCGGGTTGATGAATTAGCTCAAGCCCTTGTTCCAGAAGACTTTCGTGAAGTCAAATTGGCAACAGAAAAACCAAAAACACTCTGGGTAGGGATTGTAGAAGTGCGGAATGCACTTCGCCGCAAGCACCTGAATCCAATTCAGGTGAACGGCGAAGGAGAAATCTCACGCTTAGAAGGAAAGAAAAGAATCGCTATCATCATGAATGCGAAAACGTTTTCCCAAGCAACAGAGATTGATTACTTTGTGACCAATGTTGAAGCTCAAAAAGCAACGCCAGAATGGATAGTTAACACTTATTCTCAACGGAATTGGGTAGAAGTGTTTTATCGTGAAGCTAAGGGAAATTTGGGACTCAGAGAGTATCAAGTTAGGGATAAACGCAGTCTTCTTAGACATTTTGTTTTAGTCTTCTGTGCTTATACTTTTATCATTTGGCATCAACTAACTGGGGGATTTAGACGTATCTGGTCCAATCAACCTTTGAATACTTTTAATGAAGCCTTGGAAGCGTTTAGAACAGCAATTACATATCGTTTCCTTAAGTGGCTTCAAGAGAATTGGGACGTATTTTTCGCTTATAAAGCGAGTTTTGGCTATATTTTAGCTTAAACTTCGTTTAAGTCCCGTTATGAAGAAGAACTACCAGAAACCATTCCTGTCTATCGCTTTTATAACACGAAACAAGGTAACCACTTCTACACCCCTTCAGCTGACGAACGAGATTTTGTAAAAGAACAACTACCCCAATTTAGGGATGAAGGTATTGCTTTCTATGCTAACCCTAGTAGTGAAGCAATATAGTTCACTCTCTTTTGATTGTTCTGTTGATATTTCTTGAAAGCGCCCCACGGGCGCAATCACACCCGTTATGGAAGAAAAAAACAGTAATTAAAGGGGACTTACCAGCTGTTGAAAACTCCAGCTCCATTATCTTAACTGCTGTGTCTTGAAAGTGGGATTAATCTGTTATTTTTTCACAAAATTACAACTGCTAAAGCTGCTACAAAGACTAGGTTTACAAGTGTTTATGACGATATTCCTAGGGAATCATTGTAAGCTTGAATAGCTGCTTCGATATCACCAGAAAACTTAATTCTCCCTTTTTCTAACCAAATTCCCCGTTGACACCACTGCTGTAAAAACCGGCTATCGTGAGAAACGACTAAGATGGTTACATTCATTTCCCAAAATTTTTCGATGCGCTTGCGACACTTTTGCTTAAATCTAGCATCTCCAACCGATAGGACTTCATCTAGTAATAATATGTCTGGCCGAACATCGGTTGCGATCGCGAAGCCTAAACGAGCTTTCATCCCTGAAGACAATGCTTTAACAGGTATAAAAGCATATTCTTCTAGTTCAGCAAACTCTAAAATTGGCTGAATCCTCTTAAACATCTCTTGGCGAGAAAATCCTAACATTACGCCATACATAATAATATTATCTGTTACTGACATTCCAGCATCAAATCCTGCTCCTAACTCAATTAAAGGAGCAATGTTACCTGCTACTCTTACTATTCCCCGAGTAGGAAGTAAAATGCCACAAATCAATTTCAAAAGCGTTGACTTTCCTGAGCCATTAGCGCCAATTATCCCCACCTTTTCTCCAGCGCTAATTTCTAGATTAACTTGCTCTAAGATTAATTTCTTGGAGGGTTTACGATATTTTCTTTGTAAGAGAGAAAAAATACTAGTTTTTAAATCATAAGAAAATTCTTCTTGGGTTCTTCTCCACAGATAAATATCCTTTAAGTTAATCATTTTCATGTTATACATTCAAAGTAAATCAATAAAGTGGTTTCTATAACGATGGAAAAATAACCAACCTAATAAACAGACTACTAAACTATTGATTAAGGTCATACCAATTAAACTTAAATCTGGTAATTTTCCAGATAGCGTTATTTGACGAAAACTCTCAATAATTTGTGATAGTGGATTGAGTAAGAGGAAAGATCGAACTTTTTCGGGAACAATTTCAGCGGGATAAAAAATAGGAGTTGCAATTCTCAGAGCATAAATTGTTACGCTATAAAGATGAGGAATATCTCTAAAAAAAACAAATAATGCACTTAATGCATAGCCAATCCCACTAGAGAATAAAATAAGTGCAATCAGAGGGAATATTAAAGATAGAACATTAATAAAATTGCCCGAGGTTAAAAATGCCATAATAGCTAGAGGAGGCAAATTAGCAGCGATAAACTGAAACACATTAGCTGCAATAATTGAAGATGGAAAGATGCTAAGAGGTAATTTTATTTTATTAATTAAAGAACCACTAGATACCAAACTACTTAAAGATTGGTTAGTTGCAGCAGCAAAAAAATGAAAGATAGATAGTCCAGTAAATGCTGCTAAGATATAATTAAAAATAGAATCATCATAATAACTAGAAAAAGCTCTCCCTAGGACTGCAGTATAAATTCCTGCCATAATTAAAGGGTTAAGCAGTGACCAATAAATCCCTAACCAAGAACCGCGATAGCGACCTTTTAAGTTGCGTTCAACCAGAACACATAATAATTCCCAATATCGTTGAAGCTTCGACCATCTTTTGTAAGTTAGTAGAGAATTATTCATATACTGATGCCAAGGAATTACTAAGCTTGACTATTCTACCTTATCTGAAGTGAGTTATGGTGAACGACCCAGGAATTATTTTAAAGATCAAATTGTTTAAAGTTGCAGTATGGAGATAATGATGATAAGTAATAATAATGCCATTACTTCACTCAAATTCAAAATGTGATTGTGGTTATTGACTCCTCGCACAAAAACTATGTCCTCTAAAATGGTTCAAAAAAGAAGAAAACAGCCTCAAACCCAGTTATGGCAATGAATTTACTACCAAGCCCCTAAAAATCGCTGAAACCCAGCCATATCTAGCAAACGGCTCAATCGAAGTAAAATAACCACTGCGTAAAGGTTTGAGGCTATTTTTAGCTTACAATCGTTTAAGTCTCGTTAACTAAGAGCACCAACAAAGGACTCATCATTTCCCAAGCCAAAGGTGAAACTTAAATCAGCCCAACCGCCATCATGATCAGTATCGACCAAGAAACGGTTCCCTCGCCGCAAAATCACATCATCTCGACCATCACCAGCGATATTTCCCAGATAGAGCTGATCCTGAGCTGAGCCAAAGGTGAAACTTAAATCGGCCCAGCCGCCATCGTGATCAGTATCAACTAAGAAACGATTTCCTCGCCGCAAAATAATATCATCTTGACCATCACCATTGAGATCTCCGAGATAGAGCTGATCCTGAGCTGAGCCAAATTTGAAACTTACATCGGCCCAGCCGCCATCGTGATCAGTATCAACTAAGAAACGATTTCCTCGCCGCAAAATAATATCATCTCGACCATCACCAGCGAGATCTCCGAGATAGAGCTGATCCTGAGCTGAGCCAAATTTGAAACTTACATCGGCCCAACCGTCGTGATCAGTATCAACTAGAAATTGATTCCCTCGCCGCAAAATAATATCATCTCGACCATCACCAGCGAGATCTCCGAGATAGAGCTGATCCTGAGCTGAGCCAAAGGTGAAACTTAAATCGGCCCAACCGCCATCGTGATTAATATCGACCAAAAATTGATTTCCTCGCCGCAAAATGAGATCATCTTGACCATCACCAGCGAGATCTCCGAGATAGAGCTGATCCTGAGCTGAGCCAAAGGTGAAACTTAAATCGGCCCAGCCGCCATCGTGATCAGTATCGACCAAGAAACGGTTTCCTCGCCGCAAAATCATATCATCTCGACTATCACCAGCGATATTTCCGAGATAGAGCTGATCCTGAGCTGAGCCAAAGGTGAAACTTAAATCGGCCCAGCCGCCATCGTGATCAGTATCGACCAAGAAACGGTTTCCTCGCCGCAAAATCATATCATCTCGACTATCACCAGCGATATTTCCCAGATAGAGCTGATCCTGAGCTGAGCCAAAGGTGAAACTTAAATCGGCCCAGCCGCCATCGTGATCAGTATCGACCAAGAAACGGTTTCCTCGCCGCAAAATCATATCATCTTGACCATCACCATTGAGATCTCCCAGATAGAACTGATCCTGAGCTGAGCCAAAGGTGAAACTTAAATCGGCCCAGCCGCCATCGTGATCAGTATCGACCAAGAAACGGTTTCCTCGCCGCAAAATCACATCATCTCGACCATCACCAGCGATATTTCCCAGATAGAGCTGATCACGAGCTGAGCCAAAGGTGAAACTTAAATCGGCCCAGCCGCCATCGTGATCAGTATCAACCAAGAATTGATTTCCTCGCCGCAAAATCACATCATCTTGACCATCGGCAGCAATATCTCCCAGATAGAGCTGATCCTGAGCTGAGCCAAAGGTGAAACTTACATCGGCCCAGCCGCCATCGTGATCGGTATCGACCAAGAAACGGTTTCCTCGCCGCAAAATCACATCATCTTGATTGTTTGGATTAATAACCAAATCATCCCACCACAAATCGTAGGTATTACCAGAGCTATTGTAAGGATAAACTGCCAGGAAGTAGGTGCCGGCATTGGGAAGAATGGTATTGATGGCTTCGCTATCAGTGGTTGATTCGGAAGTGACCATCAAGTTACTATTAGCATTGTAAATAGCTAAGTCGATATCCCCGTCGGCATGTGCAAATTGAACCTTGACAGCTAGATTTTTGTAGCCTGGAGTGATGTCAATTTCATACCAGTCATTATCATTGGCAATTCCGATACCATTGAGGCTGCTAAGCCAAGTTTGTTCATGGGTACTTAGGTCGTAGGCAGTTATTCGCGTGTCGTTCTCTTCATAGGCATCGTCCTCAACTATTTCACGGCCTTCATCAAATCCATAAGAAATATAGTGCCGTGTTACTGCAGTTAAATCAGTACCGTAAGCAGCTTGTAAATCCTCATATTCATTGAGATAAGCAACTGGATCGAATAAATTGGTTGCCCTTCCTTCCCAGAACCCATGATTGATATAGTGTTGGGTCGCTGCTTCTAAGTCATAGCCATAAGCTTCAATTAAGTCCCCATGAGATGCTAAATAAATGTCTTCCTCGAAACTATCCCGGGACCGTCCTTCGTCAAAACCATATAGGATATAGTGATCAAGAGCTGATTCTGGATCGTTCCCATAAGCCCTGATGAGATCGGGATGAGAAGCTAGGTATTGGGTTGGGTTGAAGCGGTCAAGAGCGCGCCCTTCCCAGAACCCATGATTGATATAGTGTTGGGTTGCTGCTTCTAAGTCAGGGGCATAGACTCGCATTAAATCATCATGAGAAGCTAGATAGAGCTTTTCATGAAAACTATCCCGGGACCATCCTTGGTGGAAGCCCTCGAAGACAAAATGAAATGTAGCAAATCCAGGGTCATTCCCAGCGGTATAGATGAGGCCGGGATGAGAAGCTAGGTATTGAGAAGGATCAAATGCATCTAAAGCGCGCCCTTCGCTCGCACCATATTGGATGTAGTGTTGAGTTGCCAAAAAACCCGTGCCAAAAAATGTAATAAAAACGTTTTGAGAAGTCACTGGCAAAAATGGGGAGACATAAGCTTGCAGTAAGTCATCGTTGGAAGCTAAATAGAGGGTGTCGTTGAAACTATCTCCTGACCGTCCTTCGTCAATGCCATACTGGAGATAGTGGTATATACCTGCCAAAGGGTCATTGCCATAGACCTCAAGGACATCGGGATTAGAAGCTAGATAGCGAGACCCAGCATATAGATAAAGGAGGAATTCTTCGAAGCTAATTGGGTCAGTATCCACTTCCGGATTCGAAGTTGGAGCCGGAACCTGCCTTGAAGTTTGATCTAGGGGGTAGCAACCACCTGCGGAGAAACAGAGAGTATTTGTTCCTCCTGGAGTAGCGCGAACCCAAGCTTCATCAATCTGCCGTTCCCGAAAATTACGATAATTTGTTATTGCTGTGTCTTCACCTGCTTCTAAAATGCGACTCCAAGGTGTTTTAACCAACTCATTTCCTATCCATGTCCATTCTGCTGTTTCAACTTTCAGAGTCTGACCATTGATAGTGATAACCGAACTATCATCCTCTGCCTTGATCCTTTGCAACTCTTCCTCACTCAAATCAACACCTCGAACTAACGCAGAAAAAATCGCGCCTTCATCTCCCGGGCTATCCGAATCATTCAATTGCCGATCAATAGCGTGTCCAATTTCTTCTAAGACAACACTAATGATCACTTCACCATTGTCATCATTCTGAGTGATAAATTCCTGAGACAGGAAAATCGTATTAAGCGCTGCTGAATAAGCCCCATTTGCTCCTTTTAGGTTTGAGGACGATTCAAGCTCAACAGGAGGGAGCGCACTAAAATCTCCTACCTCCCAAGCAGCTTTAATCCTTGTCGTGTCAATTTCTTCGCCAAATGCTGTCTGCATACTGACCTCGAAATTTGGATGGACAGCAAACTGGCTTAACAAATCCTGAACTGAATTAAAAAGTTTTCCTGTAGGGAATGAATTGTCAGTAATATTGAGAGAACTATCCAACAATAATTCATTGCTCCAACCCACGATAGGATCTTGTTTACTCATCACTAACTCACGGCAGAACATCTACCTCAATCTCGGAGGAATCGATGAATACCGCGCCTCCACTGTATGTGTAGATTTTATAGGCAGTCTTATATAGCCCTTAACTGCAGCCTGATATGATGCAGATTCCAGCTTTCTTCCTGATTGATAAAGGACTATACTTTCCTATCTAGATCCTAGATCGGAAAATCCTGACAGCAGTTAGTTATGTGATAAAAGTATATGCAGCCTCATTAAATGTACTCAAAAATTGCTTCAAGTTGATAGCCTTAATCCTTTTTTTATTGTTGCCGATGGATAAAAGTTGAGTTCAGCCACTGGTAAAAAATTGTCTGCTTGTGTCGATAACAAGTAAACTACGTTAAAAAAGCACTTGCACCCAATTCCATGGATGACATTCAGATTCCAATTTTAGATTTAACCCTACAATATCAAGACATTCAAAATGAAATTCAAGAAGCGATTGATCGAGTGTTACGCTCCGGTCGCTTTATTCTGGGAGAAGAAGTAGCTGATTTTGAGCAAGCTGTTGCCGATTATCTTGGGGTGAAGCACGCCATTGGGGTTAATTCCGGAACTGATGCCCTAATCATTAGTTTACGCAGTTTGGGCATTGGCAAAGGGGATGAAGTCATTACAACGCCGTTTAGCTTTTTTGCTACTGCAGAATCGATTAGTCAAGTTGGCGCGACTCCGATTTTTGTGGATGTGGAATTAGAAACCTTTAATCTTAATCCCCGTAAAATTGTTCAAAAAATTACCCCTAACACCAAAGCCATCTTGCCTGTCCATTTATATGGCAATCCCGCAGCAATGGCACAAATTGCAGAGATTGCTAAAACCTATAACTTAAAAGTAATCGAAGATTGTGCGCAATCGTTTGGGGCAAAATATGAAGCTGATTGTGTGACGTGTCAACAAGCATGTTCCGAAACCATGCGTTTAGCTCAACAAGGGAAATTTACGGGAACGATTGGCGATATGGGAGCATTTTCCTTTTTTCCCACAAAGAATTTAGGGGCTTATGGTGATGGTGGGTTAATCGTTACAGATGATGACCATCTTGCTGAGTTAGCGAGGATGTTACGCGTGCATGGGGAACATCAGAAATATCATAATGAAATGTTCGGTTATAATTCCCGACTCGATGCCCTACAAGCCGCCATTCTCAAAGTGAAGTTAAAGTATATTGACCAATGGAATGAACAGCGACGACGAGTGGCGCAAGCTTATAATGAGCGGTTAAGTGCTCTGGAAAATCTGGTTACGCCAACCCTCAATAAAGGTCATGTTTTCCATCAGTATACCGTCAGAGTTTTAGAGGGAAAACGGGATCAGTTACGGGAAAATCTCAGTGCAGCAGGGATTGCAACCATGGTTTATTACCCGGTTTCCCAAGACCAGTTGCCGGTTTATGAGGGTCAATATGAAAAACTTCCTGTCAGTGAAGCCTTAACTCAGGAAGTTCTGAGTTTACCGATTTGGCCCGAACTCACCACTGCTCAAATTGACACCATTACTCAGGCGATTAAAACGCACTTGGCTTAGTTTTCGTTGTTACCGCCAACAACGACCTCTTTAATTCGTAAACTGGGACCCCCGCAGCCCACGGGTAAACCACTTTGTCCGCCTTTGCCACAACCGCCCGATTCATCCCAATAGAAGTCATTGCCAATGGCTTCGATATTGGCAAGGGTTTTGAAGACATTGCCGGAGAGGGTAACATCGCGCACCGGTTCGGCAAGTTTGCCATTGCGAATCATCCAGGCTTCCCCCGCAGAAAAGGTAAACATTTCGCCGTTGGTCATCCCTCCCAACCAGTTTTTGGCATAGACTCCCACGGGAATATCTTGCAATAATTGTTCGACGGGGGTTTCTCCCCGTTCAATCCAAGTGTTGGTCATGCGGACAAGGGGTGGATATTGATAGTCTAGGCAGCGAGCATTCCCCGTGGGACGTTCCCCTAATTTCCCTGCTGTTTCTCTCGAATGGAGTCGCCCCACTAACACCCCATCTTGAATCAGTTGCGTAGTTTCGGCGGGCGTTCCCTCATCATCCACTTGGTAACTCCCCCGATGTCCGGGAGGTGCTGCACCATCAAAAATCTGCAGGTTGCGGGGACCAAATTGTCGTCCCATCGTCATTACGTCTAATAAATCCGGGTTTTCATAGGTCATATCCGCTTCCGAGAGATGACCAAAGGCTTCATGGACAAATAACCCGCTGAGAATGGGATCAATGACAACGGTGTAAGTATCGCCAGTCACTGTCGGGAGACTCAGGTTTTTAACCGCCCTTTCTGCTGCGGTAATGACTTGCTGATCCAAATTCAGTAAATCCTGCCAGCCTTGACGAGACCCAGTGGTTTCCCGTCCGGTTTGTACCATTTCTCCGTCGCGCGCGATTGGACTCCGTCCATGCTTCGCAAACGCGCTAAATCTTGCCTCCAGATCCGTCCAACTTTGTTCCACTAATGTCCCTTCTGAGGTGGCAATTGTAACCCGTTGCGTGATGTCGCTATAACTCACACTGGTGGTGGTAATCCGGGGATCATACCCCTGCAAAAGCTGGTTGTAGTGATCGCAGAGGGCTTTTTTGTCAGCTAAGGGAATGTCTCGGGGATCGCCTGCGGGTAATGGCAGGGTGTAAACCCCTTCTATCGTGGGCACAGGGGCTAATGTCGTCTTTTGGGTCCCCACTAATCGGGCTGCCGCGATCGCGTCTTCTAGGCGCTCTTTCAGGGCGCTGAGGCGGTTAAAACTGGCAAACCCCCAACCCCCTTTATAGCAAACCCGCACTTGTCCCCCCACTGCCACTTCTTCACTCAGGGTTTCAATTTGATTGCCACGCAGGAGAATATCGGTGCTGTCTGATTCTTCCACGCGAATGAGAATAAAATCAGCGCGATCGCGATAGTTTTGAATAAAATCAGATAGGAGAGAGCGATAATTAGTCATTCGTTCTTTGTTGTTTGATTGATTGTATAAACTAGGCATCACGATAGGGCAACTCAACATCGCCCAAACGCGATCGCGCTTAACCGACAAGCTAATCATCATTTAATGGGTATCGAGTCATTAATTCCTCAAAAGTATAGGGACATTTTTTAGGGAGATCGAGTTGATATTCTCGCAAAACCCCTCGTCTGGCTCTTTCATATTGTTTAGGAAGATCGAGTTTATTCAAAAGAGTCTGAGTTAATCTATCTTCAATTTCATCTTGAAAATTATCCACTTCTTTGAGCCAATGATTACGAGGATAAATTTCTTGAGAATAATCCAGTTTGAGTCTGTGTTCGATAAGCCGTTTCAAGAAACGATTCACAGCGTTAAGTTTCTCATTTCCCAAGTCTTCTATCTCCTCTTTGAGATGTTCCCAATCAAGGGCTTCAATATTATGTTCCTCTAAAGCGCTTGCTTGAATCTTGGTCCATTCAAAAAAATCTGTTTCGTAAAGGTTAGTCATCGTTATTAGTCATTAGTCATTAGTCATTAGTCACTGGTCACTGCTTATGAAAGCGAATCCCGAGAAAAATATCGTAAATAAAGCCAAAGAACTCTTTTTTCCCGGCTAATAATCCTAACGACTGATAAGACCCCTTCTCGTCTAGTAAAGGCTTCATTTGATAGTAAGCCGGTTGATACTTATACCAGGGAATTGACGGCCAAAGATGATGGACCAGATGATAATTTTGCCCACAAATCAGCCAATTGAGAATCTTACTGGGATAAACCCGGGCATTTTTCCAGCGATCGCGTTCTTGAAAAGGACGATGGGGAAGATAGTCAAAAAATAAGCCTAACATCCACCCGACGACCAATGCTGCCGCAAACCAATAATTCACCAGATATTCAAAAAAACCGTACTGTAGAGATAAATAAACAATCAATCCCACTAGGGAACGACTGATAAACCACTCTAATAGCTCGTAGTTTTTCCACAAACGACGCTTGAAAAAGAACACCTCATGATAAAAAAAGCGGGCGGGAATAAAGAAAAGGGGTCCCCCTGTCGAAACAAAATGATCGGGATCGTTTTTCGGATCATTGACATGAGCATGGTGCTGTAAATGAACACGGGTAAAAACCGGAAACACAAACCCCAACATCAATGCTGTCCCATGCCCTAAAATGGTGTTAATGGCAAGATTACGATGCCCCGCGCGATGAGAGGCATCATGAATCACTGTTCCTGCTAGGTGCAGACAGAGAACATTGACACAAAAACAACACCAACCGGGCCAATCCCAGAGCCAGTAACCACAGTGAGATAAAATAAACAGTCCCCAAGCAATGAGAAACATCCAAACATTGACATTCCACCCCCCATCTGGATCAATATAATCTTTTGGTACTCGCAGTGATGGTTGCACCTGCACCATTTTTCCTTTTTCTCCTTTTATTCTCTTAATTTAGCTATTAATTTTTATTAAACTAATCTCATTTTCGCAAAAAATAGCTAAGAAGCAGCAAAAAGTTGCTCACGCGCCCGCTCTTCTAAAAAATCTGCTTCTTGGAGAATATCACACAACCGATTCTCTGTTTCTAATAAACAAGTATGACCACTCTCGGGTAAAACGACCACTTGCGATTGGGGAAAGTGTTCGGCTAATTCTTCTGCTTCTTCCACAGAAGGTAAGATTCGATCAGAACCGCCAGCCAGTAATAAGACTGGGGCAGGAATGTCTTGCAGGCGTTGGGAGTCAACATCAAATTCTTCCAACAGTGATAATCGCCAGCGGACGGTTTGGGGAGGCACTGATTTCATGGCATTGAGCAGGGCGCGGCGATCGCGCGGGGCAATCCGTGCCATCGCGGCTAAAAAAGGTAAAATCAGCACAGTTGAGGAGCGATAAATCGGTTCTGGCATCCAACCGGTTCCCATCGCCCCCCACGCTAAATAAGGGCGTTCACGAAAGGAAGACGCGGGATTGACTAAAATGACACGATGAAACAATTCAGGGGCTTGTTCCAAGAGTTTTAACGCCAAACATCCCCCAAAGGACTCCCCACACAAATAGGTAGTTTTTTCCGGTTTTTGCGCTTGTTCGGCAGCAATTAGGTCAATTACGGCACTGGCGAGTTCATCCCAGTCACTAAAGTTCGATTGGGGAATGGCAAGGGAACGCAGATCAAAACATTGGTCTAAGGTATCCGTTTGCGTGTGCAAGAGTTCTCCGGTGCCATCCATCCCCGGTAAAAAGACAAACAGCGGAGACTCGGGATGAAACGGTTTTGGGGTTAAAAAATGGGGTTGATGCGAGTGATTCAGCATAATGAGTTTGAATTAACAACCTCCCACTTGTAATAACTGTTTAATTTCGGTTTGGCAATAGCGGGTAATTTCCACAATGCCCTTTTTGGTTTGTTTGCCTTGATATTGGGCTTGACGTTTTGGTGTGATCCAGTAAGGACGACCAATGAGTAAATCGGCTCGTTCATAGACTACCATTGGGTGCAACGCCCACTGGTTAAATAGGGCTTCTGAGGGATCAAACCAGTGTAATATCTTTAGAGGAATGGTTGCGGTTACTTGTTCTTGCTGCGACGCGATCGCGACCGGTAAAACCGCTAAATTTGGAATATTGGAACGTAACAGTAAATGAGCAAATCCGGGTTGAAAGGAGCGCATTTCACGAGGGGCAGTTAAATCGACCATGGGTTCAGCCCCTTCCGGAAACACGGCTAACCAATTATTGGCACTGAGCAACTGTTTGCCCTCACGAACAAACGTCGGACCCCGTTCTGATTGATTGGCCAAAGGGAAACAACCGAGTAACGTCACCATTTCCCGTAACAATGGCACCTGGCCCATATAGTGATGGCAAGCGGTGCGTAACGGGTGTCCTAATCCCACCATCAGCATCATCGGATCCATAAAACTTCGATGGTTGCTCACCACTACCACCGCAGCATCTTGAGGAATGCGGTTTTCAAAATAGACAAAAACTTGTGTTCCCAAGGCTTGCAGCAACCCTTGAGAGAGATTGAGCGGTCGATTAGATACCATGACCTTCCTTGGAATCAGCAACCATAACTTAAAGAATCTTAACGTTTTATTTCAATGTTAGCGAATTTTTTAATTATTTTTACAACTGATTGAATTGACGTTACCTCTAACATCTCTTAAGGTAGAGCTATTCTTTCTTACGTTTCGCTATAATTTCATTTGATTTGATTGTAAAATTAAATCATCATCAGACCAAGTTATAAAATTCATAAGCGGGATCAATACGGGGAATCAAAACCTAAAAAAAAATTGAAATCCTGTTGTTTCTCTCACTTAAAATACCTCTAAAAACCCCTTTAATAACTATCAAATTACGATTCTTGTCCCCTTAATTACAACGTGGAGCCGATAATAAAAATCTAATACATTTGTATGTTTGAACAAAAACCAAATAACACCTTTTCTTTAACGACGCCCCTTTACTACGTTAATGATGTTCCCCATATTGGTAGTGCTTATACCACGATGGCTGCGGACGCGATCGCGCGCTTTCAACGGTTACAGGGGAAAGACGTTTTATTTATTACCGGCACCGATGAACATGGACAAAAAATTCAACGGACTGCCGAAGAAAAAGGGCTTTCTCCCCAAGAACAATGCGACAAAGTTGCCGCTAGTTTCGATCATTTGTGGCAAAAGCTAAACATTCAATATAATCGCTTTAGCCGCACCACCTCGGAACGTCATGAAGCGATTGTTAAAGAATTTTTCCAACGGGTTTGGGAAAATAATGATATCTATCTTGCTCAAAAACAAGGGTGGTACTGCGTTTCTTGTGAAGAGTTTAAAGAAGAAAGAGAACTCATTGACGAGGGATACTGTCCGATCCACATTAATAAAAAAGCAGAATGGCGGGATGAAGAAAACTACTTTTTTCGCCTTTCTAAATACCAAAAAGAACTAGAAACCCTTTATCAGAAACATCCTGAGTTCATCCAACCCAATAGCCGTCGCAAGGAAGTTCTCAACTTCGTGCAACAAGGGTTGCAAGACTTCTCCATTTCTCGGGTCAATCTCGATTGGGGGATCGAAGTGCCTACCAATCCTAAACACACCATTTATGTTTGGTTTGACGCCCTCCTCGGGTATGTCACTGCCCTGCTTGACCCCGAACAAGAACCGACCCTAGACAATGCCCTTTCTCGCTGGTGGCCCATGGATATCCATCTCATCGGGAAAGATATTTTACGCTTCCATGCGGTTTATTGGCCAGCAATGTTGATGTCGGCTGGGGTAGCGCTACCGAAAAAAGTCTTTGGTCACGGCTTTTTAACCAAAGATGGGCAAAAAATGGGCAAAAGCCTCGGTAATACCCTCGATCCCATCGCGTTGCTCGATCGCTATGGCGCCGATGCCGTTCGTTATTATTTTCTGCGAGAAATTGAATTTGGGCAAGATGGCGACTTCAATGAAACCCGTTTTGTCAATGTCTTGAACGCGGATCTAGCCAATGATTTTGGGAACTTACTCAATCGCACCCTGAAAATGGCGAAAAAATACTGTGGTAATCAAGTGCCGAACTTAAAAGGAGAAGCGATTCCTGCGGATCATCCGTTGAAAGCCATCGGCACTGACCTCAGCGATCGCGTGAGCGAGGCCTATAATCAGCTTAGTTTCAGCCAAGCTTGCAAAGCGATTATCAACTTGGTCACCACCAGCAATAAATACATTGATGAACAAGCCCCCTGGAGTTTGTATAAACAAGGGGAACAAACGCAAGTGGAGACAGTCCTCTATAGTATTCTCGAATCCATTCGTTTAAGTGCATATCTTCTGTCTCCCATTACGCCAACGCTGAGTACTGAAATTTATCAGCAACTTGGATTTACAATTGACTTTAATCAACCTTCATCTTTTAATCAAGAAACATCTTTCAAAACACATCAATGTTGGGGGATTTTACCTCCCCTACAGTCGCTGGGAGAAGCAAAACCCGTATTTTTACGGTTAGAACTTCCTGAAGAAAATCTGTTATAAACTTCCATCTGCTTTCACTTTTGGGTAAGGTAGATGTAAATCACCTTTTTATAAATCAACTTTTTTCATAAACTGGCTTAATTAAATAAAAATGAGGATAAAAAAATGTTGGAAAACTTTGATCACGATCCGGTGTTTACACCGAAGCAAATTTTAGAGAATCGTGGTCGGGTTGCGATTTTTATTGATGGATCTAACTTGTTTTATGCCGCTTTACAGCTGGGCATAGAAATAGATTACACCAAATTATTATCTTGCCTGACCTCTGGTTCTCGCTTATTACGTTCCTTTTTTTATACAGGCGTTGATTGTACCAATGAAAAGCAACAGGGTTTTTTACTCTGGATGCGTCGCAATGGCTATCGCGTCATTGCTAAAGATTTAGTCCAACTTCCTGATGGTTCTAAAAAAGCAAATTTAGATGTCGAAATTGCTGTTGATATGATGGCTTTAGTGGGGAAATATGATACAGCGATTTTGGTTAGTGGTGATGGTGATTTAGCTTACGCGGTTGATGCAGTTAGCTACCGTGGCGCAAGAGTGGAAGTGGTTAGTTTGCGTTCGATGACCAGTGATAGCTTGATTAATGTGGCAGACCGCTATATTGACTTGGATCAAATTCAAGAAGATATCCAGAAGCCCCCTAAGTCTAATAATCACAACGCTTCTCCGCCTCCCTATCGCCCGTTACCAACCTTAATTTTTGATGAAGACTCGTCCGGATAATTATGTTTTGGCAACCCTGATTATTCTCCGGTTGCTGTTGCGAAAAACAACAGCTTGGCTATTAATTGGGGTGCTTTTTTTGAGTCTCTCAGCTTGTCGGAACAATCAGCAAGACGCTGATCCCGACTCAGAGACAGCCACAGCAGAAGAAACCATAGAAGAACAACTTATTTTAGAAAATGCGACGTTAAATCAAGTTGATTCTGAGGGGAATACTCTTTGGAAACTGCAAGTAAAACGGGTCGTTTATCGGCAAGATAATCAAAATGCCGAACTTGAACAAGTAGCCGGTGAACTATATCAAGAAGGAGAAATTTTCCTCAAGATACAAGCGAATCAAGGCAAAATTATTAATAATGGGACCCAGGTTAATTTAGAAGGAGAGGTAGTTGCCACTGATCCCCGCAATGGTGCAACCTTAAATACTCAAGCAGTGGAATGGTCCCCTGAAGAACAGTTATTAGTGATTCCGCAAGCGTTACGGGGTCAACACCCTCGCTTTAATGTCACCGCTGATCGAGGGAAATACTACACCGATCGAGAAGAATTAGAATTAATTGGCAATGTGGAAGGGATTTCTGAAGATCCGCCACTCCAGTTAGAAGGTAAAAAGTTCAATTGGTTAATTCCGCAAGAAAGAGTTCGCAGCGAACAGCCCTTACAAGTGGATCGCTATGACCCCGAAACAGAAACAATTCGCGATCGCGTTACGGCAAATTCGGGTGAGGTTAAGTTAGGGGAAAAAATTGTTTTCCTCGAAGATAATGTGGAATTTAAGTCCAGCGATCCCCCTCTCCAAGCCGCGAGTAATGCCATTACTTGGGATGTGGAAAAGAAAGTGATTACCAGTAGTAAGCCGATTCAAGTGGTACAAACCGAGAATAAGGTTACCCTCACCGGGAACCAAGGCAAAATTGACTTAAACACCGAAATTGCCCAATTTCAAGGAGGGGTGAAAGGCGTGAGTCAAGCGAACCAAGCCACCCTCTTTGCCAACCGCCTGCGCTGGAATCTTCCCACACAAGAAATGGAAGCAGAAGGAAACGTGATTTATCAACAAAATGATCCACCACTGACCAGTAAAGGCGAAAAAGCCAGTGGTATTTTGAATGAAGAAAATATTGTTGTTCAAGGGAATCAAGAACAACGAGTGACCACAGAAATTGTCCCTTAGTTAGAGGATTTTTTAGCATAATAAGATTCCTTCATGTTGACATAAAGGACATAATATAAGGCTAAAATTTGTAGGGGAATAATCATGACATATCCCTTGATAAACAAAGGAATAGTAAGCTGAGAGAACGTCGTAAAATAAGCGGCTCCTCCCAGAGCAATCATCGCTTTTACCAGTAAGTTTTTGCGCTTACGATTGAAATTTAACATTCAGACCTCTGCTTGACTGTAGAATTGCATCACCTCCCACTACATTAATAGCAGAAGGAAACAGTAGAATTCAAGCTAAAACCACCCTTTTTTATTCTCAATATAAATTTGTTCAAACTCTTCATCCGTTTTAGTCAGGTAAATAATGCCCTCCACTAAACCAATAACACCGACAATAGGAGAAGCAAAGCCACAGGTGAGTAAACTAACTAGTAACATAATGATTCCTTCTGTATTATAACCGAGTATAAACTTATGAATTCCGAGAGCTCCCAGAATAATTCCTAAAATGCCGACAACAATTTTTTTACTATTCGTTTCGCTAGAATTGGGACTGTTCATAATTGAGTATTTCCTATAAATTAACTGGACAATAAACACTTAAATGAAGTTTCCTAAGGGGGAATTTTCAAAGCTACTCGCTAATTCCCCTGATAAAAATAAAAGATACAACCGGAAACAATGATAACTTAAAAGCATCCCTAGGAAACTCATTTGAGCGGTGCGATTACGCAATAATTTAACATAAAAAGTTACCAGAGAACGGCGCAATAATAATTCTAAAATAAGATGAATACAAGTGAGAAGTAGGGCGAAGAAGAGAAAGGGACCCAATAAATGATAATTCAGGGCTTCTATGAAATTATTCTGAGCAACCGCCATAAAGGATCGAGTCAGTCCACATCCCGGACAAGGAATTCCAGTAGTAGCAAGAAACAGACATTGGAAAGGAGAACTGGCTTCGGTATGACTGAAAAAAAACGATCCAATCAATGGAGAGGTACAAAGACTAAGAGTGAAGTAACGCTTTAATCGTTCTCGTTTTTTTAAGTGAAAATACAGTCGTAACATTTAAGAAAAAATCGTCCCAATTTACACTCTTTTTTTTAGGACATATTTAGTGTATCAGAGTCGGAGTTCTGATTGAATCAGAATTAATCTGTAGACTCACTGCTGTTGATTTATTCCCTAGCCTCTAGCGTTATCCCTAAATTGAATTAACACGAATTTAGATTAAGAATGTATTGGGCAACGCGAGATGCTGCGCCGGGTTTTCCCATTCTGTGTTTGCCATTATCGGCAATGAGTTGTAGGCGATTGGGGTCAGTCAATAACCCTTGGCAAACATCAGCTGCTTGAGCGGGTTTTTGCACTAAAATAACGGAGGGACCCAGGAGGCGGGTTTGGGCTTCGGCGAAAGCAGCAGTATATTGAGGACCCCTTCCCGGAATTGCAATCACCGGCTTTCCTAAGCCAACACATTGTTCGGTAGCCGTTCCTGCCATGGCAATGGCAAAATCACAAGCGTGTAAGCAACTGTGATAAGCATTTTGGGTGAGAAATAAGGGTGTCACCCCTTGTTGAAAACCTAAGCCTTGTTGATCTTGAATGGGAGTTGTAACAGATAAGCTTGAATTTTCTTGCCATCCTCTGGCTTGTAATTGCTCACAAAATGAATCGAAATTGAGGCTAGGCGCGATCGCGCCCAAAAAGCAGAGTTTACTCTGGGTTTCACGCTGGATGATACTCTCTACGACGTCTAAAATTAATTGCCAATTTCTCTCTGTTTCGGGAGAACGAGAACCGGTTAGGAGTAAAATGCGCAGCGATCGCTCTGATGCCTCTCATAGGGGAAATTCTGGCACTAATCCATCCATCATTGGATTGCCAAAATCATAAGCGGGAATCCCAAATGTCTGTAACACTTGCGTCGTTAAGGCATCCCGGGGAAATACACCTTGACAGCGACGACTTTTCATCAAGCAACGTTCCCAAGGGAGATAGACCGACCCCATTCTCCGTTCCCAACGGGAAGTATTGGGTAGCCAACCTCCCTCATCTCGTAAATAATATTCGGACTTAGCGGTGCCCACAAACACATAATCTGCGCCACTGAACCAGGCAAATAGTAAGGGGACAATATCTCCCACCGCGAGAAGCTATCCCCTCTGGTTTTGCCCACCGTCGTACCGCTTTCAGTTGCGCTAAAGTTAACGCAATCAGTCCCCCGCGGACATCTCGCCACAACTCTTTCGCATCCATGTAAATAAACCCTCCCGAAGGCATGGTTTTTCTGGGCATCAGTAAAGGAATGCGCGATCGCTGATAGGCTAATCCATCACCAACAATGGGCAAAGCCGTAATTTCTACCGATTGAGTTTGCTGATGCAACGCCTCAATGATCCTAACGGCAATAACATCTTCACCATGACCATTGCTGAGACAGAGTAATTTCAAAATTTGATTGTTGCTTTTATGTGGATCTTGCTTCTCTAAATTATCATTATTCTTAAAAACGAGTTAACCGCTCTTTGTAACGAATCTGGATCAATATGATGTCTGCGAATCATACCCGAACGCGGATCTTTTGAGCAATGATTAGCCGCTTAATATAATAGAGATAAGACTTTTCTGTTTTAAGA
Source organism: Cyanobacteria bacterium GSL.Bin1 (assembly GCA_009909085.1). Taxonomy (NCBI): domain Bacteria; kingdom Bacillati; phylum Cyanobacteriota; species Cyanobacteria bacterium GSL.Bin1. The sequence continues at coordinate 32,600 of JAAANX010000066.1, forward strand.
CTCATCTGCTTAAGAGGCAATGTGCGGCGTACTCGCTCTAACAGGCGAGGTTGGTGGGGGTCGTTCATCTGCAAATTTAGGAAAACTAATTCACATATAGTGCTAAATCGCTTGATAGAGAGAATTGGAAACATGAAATATATCCACGTTGCTCGAAATGGATTGGATATGGCCCATAGTAGAAACCAGAATCAACTAAGATTATGGGGAAGGTATTTTATAAACGAAGAATTTGATGTAACGCCATACTACTCTCTTAAATACTGGTGCATTGTTCATAAGCGGGTAATTCGCATAGGCGAATCTATGAAGGACAATTTCTTGTTTCTTAATTATGATCACTTTTGTGTAAATCCGAAGGAAGGAATAAAGCAGTTGTTAGATTTCCTCGGTAAGGAGTCAAATTCGTTAATGACCCAGCTTATGGCATTGGTCAAGCGACCAGATTCAATGGGTAGATTTCGGCAACATGGCACAGAGATGTTTACAGAAGAAGATATAGCATTTGTTAAATCTCTAGGATTCGATGTCAACGGCAGCTAACCCGGCGCTCAACCCGACCGCCTTGGAGCGGTAGCGAAAAGGCGGCGGGTTAGCTTGACGTTAGGCAGCTTGATTACTTGATAAGGTCGGATCCTGAATTTCTCTCTAAGATTAGTGACATCTTCCCATCGTTCATCCTACGGATAGAACGCGGGCTTCTCCATCTCGTTTCCGAGACTTCGCGTTTTTAAGTGAGGCGAGGCCCAACCCCACTTTCTTAATTAAAATTCCTGAG
>JAAANX010000067.1 GCA_009909085.1 Cyanobacteria bacterium GSL.Bin1
AAACCAACCGACGTAGAGGCGGTTTTCGGTGCTGGTGACCCACTGGCAAAACCGTTCCCAGAGATTCTGGCTTTGTTGTTGCTGTAAGGTGGTTGTCATTGTAGGTATGATTCCGTTTGCTTTGAGTAATGTAAATATAAAATTACAAGGTTTGATAAAAACCTATAGATTAGCTTACTCTCTTTATTGAGCAATTGTCAAGTTTTGTTAAGTGATCGATAGATTACAATACATTTTCACACCTCTCGTCTTCAAGTGCGATGTTCTCTTCAGGAACCGGCGAAGCCATCGCGCTCTAATTGAATCTGTTACCAAGAAAGATAGCGAAGTGCTCTATCATCGATCTATGAGTCGAGTCGCCCTTGTCTCTCTAAGACAACACTAAAAAAACAAGAAATTGCTGAAAGTTTCGACGACTCGGAAGCGACAGTGTGGAAAAACTAAGGATTCAGATTTTTTTCTGAAAAAACTGAGAGCAAAAGCTAAAATCAGGAAAACCGAGCGTCATGGCAGAGTATTTCACTGATGGCAGTTCATCGCATTCGCGTTGCCAAGAAGCAAGCAAATCTCGTCAAAGCCCTAACGATGGGGGAAGAAACAAAAGGAACCTTTGAAACCTATGCTGATGTCATTATATTTGCTGCTGCTTATGGTGGAAAACATCAGCGCTATATTCCCATTACAACTGGCATCAGTCAAGATCCAGCACCCATTAGTTTAGAAATCTTTCTTTCCCGGGGATATGAATGGTCACTGAAATTGATCACAATCACGTACAGTCAAGATCCAGCACTGCTTTCCCCTTACGATGTTCAAGCACAAGCGCAACGAATCAGGTTAATTGAGGGGTTAGCCAATGGCGGCTTGGAGTTGTTAGAAGATGAATTACGTGGTGCAGTAGATTACAGTGATCGGTTATTGTTAATCTTAAATCAAGAACGTTTTCCGATTGCCCAACCACCACCCGATTTTGATCTCACTCATTTTTTGTAACAATAAAAAATGATACAAGCACTAATTATTTGTGAATGTGAAACATAGTTTTTTGCTCGAACCCGGACAATGGAGATTGAAAGGGTTGTGGTGCGAGACGAATCGCACCACAACCCTTTCAGTTGAGGGAACAGTGACTCTCTCTTGGAATCAACCCAACTGGTTTTGTTGGCATCAACAACTAAAATTCCCTAGCAAGGAACAAAACCTTGATAAAGATCACTTTTCTGACTGTTCTGAAATCAATTTTGTTTATCAGGGATACCTTTCTTTTCCACAAAATCAATATACGTTTGTCCTCAAGCATAATATTTTGGGCAACTTAGAAGGCAATGGCTGGATTAATTCCAGTTGGATTATACAACGCTATTGGGTGCTCAATGACCGAAAGCGTCGCCAAGGATTTGAAACGCTCTATCAAGAAAGTACAGGGACTTATCGTCTTTGTAGTTGTCTCACTTATGGACACCAGATCATGACTACACTTGAAGCAACACTAGTTCGCTCTTCTATATAAGACAATTATAATTACTGGACAAGATCAAAAGACAAATGGTAACAAATTAGTAAGCCAAAACCGATCATGATAGCGAAAAAGGGAATTAAAATTAGGCAAGAGTGAACTATAAAAAATTAGGAAGGATATTTCACTCTCTTCATTTGAATCATTGTCTTCATCTTCCAAGTTTTCTTGTTCTTCACATGCATGTTATCTCTGAAAAATGACTGAAGACCGTAACGAGGGTCGTTTACTCGCAAACCGTTATCGCATAATCGAATTGGTTGGAAAAGGCGCGATGGGCCAAGTTTATCGTGCTGAAGATATTGTTTTAGGAGGCTTGACGGTTGCTGTCAAGTTCGTTTCTCAAGCCGTCCTGAATGAAAAACGACGCACTCGCTTTGAGCAGGAAGCAAAAGTCTGCGCCTTACTCGGAGAAAGAAGTATTCACATTGTCCAAGTTCGAGACTATGGCGTTGATGAATATGATGTTCCCTTTTATGCGATGGAATTTTTACAGGGAAAAGGACTGAATGAACTGATTAAACATCGTCCGCTTTCTCTAAAGCGTTTCTTACGTTTAACTCGTCAAATTTGTTTAGGACTACAGTGCGCCCACCAAGGCATTTTCTTCAAAGGAGAATTGTGTCCAATTATTCACCGCGATATCAAGCCCAGCAATATTTTAGTGATTCAAGACCCCACTCTGGGAGAGATGGTGAAAATTCTCGACTTTGGGATTGCAAAATTGATTCAAGCCGGCGGCGATCAAACTCATTCCTTCCAAGGCACCCTTGCTTATTGTTCTCCAGAACAAATGGAAGGAAAAGAGCTGGATCATCGCTCGGATATCTATAGCTTGGGAGTAATGATGTATGAAATGATTACTGGGGAAATGCCCATTCTTCCCGAAAATAATTCCTTTGGGGCTTGGTATCAAGCCCATCGTTACTTCCTACCTGAACCATTTCGGGATGATCTCAACCTTCCCGAATCTCTACAAAATTTTATTGATCGGTGCTTAGCGAAAGAGCCAGAAAATCGTCCGCAAGGCATGGATGAAGTCTTGCAAAGCTTAACGTCAATTGAGGAAGAGATTGCAAAAAGTAAATCTCTTTCTGATCGTCCAACCGCCAACGCTCCCGATTATGCGAAGACCCATCCCGCTCAAACGACGACGGCAACTGATGAAAACTATTATTTGCATGCCTCTTGGCCACCAGATAAACCGCGCCAAAAGATTGTATTTCCTCGTTTAATTAATTCAGACCAGAATGTATTTCCCTCTTTATGGGTCATGTTAGACAAACAAGATATTGAAAAGCGCTTGTTGAGTACGCGATATAATCAATTTTTATTTATTATGTCTCCTCATCCCATGGTGCTCTGGATTACAGCGTTATACAATCCAGACTACGGAACGCGTTGGTTACCTTGTTATTTGGATTTAAAAACAAGTAGTGGACAACGCACGGCTCGCGCTTTAGGGGAGTTAGGTTATTATCGCATTTTATTTTTTGCCCTCGAATCTCCCGGTACCTGTCAACATGTCCTGACTGCCACGATTGCGGGAGCACAACGTCAAAAACTCCAGGATTGGGCACAATCGAGTCAAGCTTGGGAATCTCACGCGAGCCCTCAAATGAGTAAGCAACTCCTCCGACGAGAATTTGAAAATATCAAGCCCAAGATTCAGTTTAAGTTAGAGTCTATGGGAACCGATGCACCGAGCAATGTTTCCGGGCTTTAGAAAAGATTCAACATTTATGATCGCGCTTGGGAGAAAAAGAGAACCGGATACCAACTGCTACGGAGGATTTCATTGGCTAAACTTTGTACCGTCCACTCTAAGAGTCCTCCCCGATCATCAGACCCCACCGCGATCGCGCTGACATCCTTAGTTAATACCCCGTTGAGAATTTCTAAGGTGGGATTGCCAATTCGCACCTGCGTACTGACTTTGACACCAATACTTTCTAAATCTTCTTTTACTTCGGCAATTCGCTTTTCTGCTTCGCGCTGTTTATTTTCAATTGTTTCTTTCGGTAAGCGTCCCGCTTCACTAATCACCCACAAGAGGATACATTCTTCTAAGGTGGAAGTGCCATCATCTTGAACGTATTTTTTAATCTGTTGCACTAAGTATTGAGCGGCTTCGCTATCGTTGTAGGGAATCAGCAGCGATCGCCACAAATGTTGACAGCGCAAATCTAATTCTTCTTTGGTATAAACTGAAATGTGATTGGGGCGGAAAATCATTAGCGGTGCTGAAGTCGCTCGTGCTAAGCTCAGACTAGTACTACCAAAAACTTTCTCTTGTAAAAAGCTCCGAATTGGAGTTCCGGCTAACACCACTTCAATTGCTTCTTGCTCAACAATCCGGGGAATTGTATCGCTTGGCTTTCCGTTGGGAACTTCCACTTTAACTTCTACGCCTTCTGGAACGTTTTCTAGCGCAATTTCAAGTCGCTTCTTCGCTGCTGCTACTTTTTCTTCGTCAACGTGGGGAATCTCTCCTTCTTCCCAATAAGGAACACTGTGGAGAAAAACAATATGATTCAAGCCTGAAGCACTGAGGCTCGGCACAAACGAAGCAAACCGATCTAAGCCGTCAGTAAAATCTGTGCAAATGAGACAACGCTTAAACATGAGTTAGAGAAGGTTTTGACTAAATTCTAGACAAGATGCTGGAAAATTATCCTAACTCTACCATAGACCCAGTTGTCCTCAGTGATCTTCAATCTCTTAATAAATTTTACCTCGATTTACTCGAGTCAGGAACTGAAACGCCCCATATTCCCCAGCTTGCTCAAAGCGGATGAACGAAGCAAGAGAGAGAGGTCGCTCAGCTTAGATGAGCCTTTTGCCCAGGTTATGCTGAGTAGCCTTGGTCAATTCCCCATTCATGTTTGAGGAATTCTTTATACATATTCTCTCGCGCTAGCATTTGCTCATAGAGCTTCACTAAAAACTCTTGGGCTTGCTCTCGGCTCATTTGCTGGACTTGCGTTTCAAAGGAACGAACATTGAATTCTTGCTCTAAGGATAGTTCCATGGTTGACCTCACTATATAAGTTGAACAGGTAAGTCAATTACTTTGTTAACAATTATAAAAAATACTTGACATTTTTTACCATCTTTCCCAAGAAAGAGTTTTTGAGAGAAAGATTCGGTTCTGGCTAATATAGCGAATGACACTCGGTAAAAATTGTTCAGAGTGAACCAAGTAAAGAACTTAACTTTTTTTTCCGAAATAAAATCCCAAAGCAGCAGCAATTAAAATCCCTTGTATTGCGATTAAAAGGGTTAACTCTTCTTGGCGTTGTTCGAGAGGAAGGGCTAAGGTAATCGCAAGAAACGAGCCAATCAAGCTTAATCCGTAGGTGATAACCAGTAAAATCAAAACTGAATTCATATCTTTGTGTGAGAAAATTAATGACCTTTAATCAGCAATCACAACCCATTTCAGAACAGAATGCTGAGGTGAAGAATGACTATACTCTTATATTAAAAAATTTAATGGAAAAAGTTAGAATTACTAATTTTAAACAGTTGAGTCAACAAGCAGGGGTTTCGCAAAAACAAATTCTCAATTTACGTCGGGGAAGGGTGAAGTCAATGCGGGTGGGAGTATTGCTAGCACTGGGGTCCGTTTTGGGGGTGAATATAGATGAGTTGATTAGTTTATTTTCCGGGGAAGCGGTGTCCCCAGAACCTTCTTCGCGAGAACAGTTTCAACGGGAAAGTTTACAGACGATTGAGTCTTGGCTGTTGCAGTGGCCAACAGCCGTTAGCGCGATCGCGCAAAATCCTGATTTACCCGCGCAACGCATTATTAAATTACTTAATCCCTTAGAAAAGTTACTTCAATCGTGGGGCGTGGAAAGAATTGGACAAGTAGGGGAGGAAGTCTCTTATAATCCTCAACAGCACCAACTATTGTCCGGAAATGTCCCACCGGAAACAACAGTGCGGGTGCGCTACGTTGGCTACCGACATGGCGACAAACTTCTGTATCGCGCCAAAGTCGAACCCATAGATTAGTTACAATAGAAAGCATAAGTTTTGGGCACAATCGAGAGGAGAAAATTAAATGCCAGTTGCTGTGGGCGTTATTCAAACGGATGGGTTTCCAGCCGTATTAGCTGCTGCCGATGCCATGGTAAAAGCAGCATCAGTGACCCTAGTGTCTTTTGATAAAGCGGAACGGGCTCAGTTTTTTGTGGCGGTACGAGGCCCGGTTTCAGAAGTAGAACGTTCTATGGAAGCGGGCATTGCTGCAGCAGAAGATAGCTATAACGGAACTGTAATCACCCATTATATGATTCCGAATCCGCCGGATAATGTCGAAACCGTGATGCCAATTGCGTATAGTGACGAAGTTGAACCGTTTCGAGTGTAGAATTATCGTGGCATTGTATAAAAAACAAATTATAAAAATTAAGGAGAAACGTGAATGTCTCTAGATGCAGTAGGTAGCCTTGAAACAAAGGGGTTTCCGGGAGTTTTAGCCGCCGCCGATGCCATGGTAAAAACGGGAAGAGTCACCCTTGTCGGTTATATTCGGGCGGGGAGTGCCCGATTTACCGTTATTATTCGCGGGGATGTCTCGGAAGTGAAAACCGCAATGGATGCCGGAATTCATGCTGTGGATAAAGCTTATGGTGCAACATTAGAAACTTGGGTAATTATTCCTCGTCCTCACGAAAATGTGGAATGCGTCTTACCGATTGCCTATAACGAGAACGTTGAACGATTCCGGGAAACAACGGAACGCCCGCTGATTGGTTCTTCCCAAAATCGCAGCTAAATGGTTGTTGGTCATTTGTTCTTTGTCCTTTGCTTGTCTTGATAACTAATGACCAATGACGAATAACGAATAAACTGATGAAAATTATCTTTTTTGGGACGCCTCATTTTGCCGTTCCCAGCTTAGAAGCGTTACTCCAGCATTCTGACATAGAAGTTGCTGCTGTTGTCACACAACCGGATAAACCAAAAGGAAGAGGGAAAAAACTGATTCCTTCGCCGGTGAAAGAAGTGGCAAGTGTCAATAACCTTCCTGTTTTACAGCCCAAGCGGGTGAAAAAAGACCAAACTGCCTTACAGCAGTTACGAGACTTCAATGCCGATGCGTTTATTGTGGCTGCTTATGGGCAAATTCTATCGCCAGAAATTCTAGAAATGCCGAGTTTGGGCTGCATTAATGTTCATGGGTCGATTTTACCGCAATATCGCGGTGCTGCCCCGATCCAATGGAGTCTATGTAACGGTGAAACAGAAGTGGGAGTGACCACTATGTTGATGGACGCTGGCATGGATACCGGGGCAATGTTAGAAACAGCAACAACCCCTGTGGCTTTGCTAGATAATGCCGAAACCGTGGGGGAACGATTAGCTAAGATTGGGGGCGAGTTATTAGTGGAGACGCTGTTACGTTGGGAAAACGGGGAGATTGAAGCGACCCCGCAAGCTGAAAGTGCCGCCACTTATGCTCCCCTAATTCAAAAAAGTGATTATGAATTGAATTGGTCAAAAAGCGCGATCGCGCTGCATAATCAAATCCGAGGCTTTTATCCTCACTGTACGACTACCCTACGTGGAGAACCCCTAAAAATTCTAGAAACGGTTCCCTTGGGAGAAGCGTATTGGTCGCAACTGCCAGCGACCTATCAAGCGCTGCGTCAACAATGGGAAACCCTTGCGCAAAAAACAGGAGAAGCAGGAGAAATTGTGGCGATTGTGAAAAAATTTGGCGCGATTGTACAAACTGGTAGCGGCTTATTGCTACTGTCTCAAGTGCAACGTTCTGGAAAACGCCCTCAGTTCGGTTGGGATTTTGTGAATGGGATGCGCTTAGCAGAAGGAGAGAAATTCAGTTAAGTTAGGTGTCAACGGGTTGATAAGAGGGACAACCTTCACAGGGACCTTCCGGGTTCACGGCACAGCGTAACAGTTCGGAACGGGCGTTGTACTGGCAAGTAATATCCCCAATGACCCATTTGCCTTCTAAATAAGAGGTTTCTTCCGGGCGTTGCGCCGATTGGACATAAAGGGAGATCTTATCCAAACGATATCCCCCCACTTTATATTGATAATGGTGATGGCGTTCTAAAACCCGATAAGTTTCGCCGTTAATTTCAACATGTTGTCCCGGTTGCGGTCTAGAATCAAGCTGAATTTTTCCCAACGACTGACGAGGATGACTCAAAATAATCTCAGTGGGAAGGGAATTTGGCTCCATCATCACCTACCTTTTTTAGACTACATTACACGATGGTAACGCATTTCACTTTTATGGTAATGAATGATTCAGTCTCAATTAAGAGAATAAAATTTTCCTAGTAAGTCGTGATTAGTCAAGTTACAGGATAAAGCTCGATCATTCATGATACTTAACGCCAAACACAATCGCTCAAAACCGCGATCGCGCTTGGCGTTCCCTGAATCTGAAAAAAATGGGTTTCAGAAATTACATTGAAGAAATGGTGCGAGCCAGATTAAAATCTTTTTCGGTTAATCCTCCCGCATCATGACTGGTCATTCTAATGACCACCGTATTGTAAGAAATTTCTAAATCAGGATGATGTCCTGCCGACTCTGCCGGTTCGACTAACTTATTAACGAACTCCACCGCTTCAGGAAAGCCTTTGAACTTACGGGTACATTTAATAAATTTGCCATCTTGTGTCCAATCAGATAGTTCGTTTAATTGGGTCTTAATTTCGGTATCGCTAAGCAGTTGTGCCATAAGTTTAATTCAATGGTTGTTGATGTTTTCATAGTAACCAATCACAACTTAGAAGGATAAACTTCTCTTTGTCTCCCCTCGTAAGACAGAAGTTAACTTTGCTAAGCTCAAAGGCGTAGTGCGTTTCTTAAACTAATATGTTTCGTGTTTCCCTTCTGCTGGCTTGTCTCGTCTCAGTTACTGTGGCGGGCTGTAGTCGTTCACAAGTTGAGTCTTCTTCTCCGTCTCCGACGCAAGCACAAACGACAGCCGAACCCCTTTCTCCAGAAGAAAAACAAAAAGTTGATACCCTTCTCTCGCAAGGAAATCAAAAGATTGCTGATGGCAAGTATGAAGCAGCAATTACAACCTATAATGAGGCCCTTGCCATCGATCAAACCAACAGTGAAGCTTTAGGTAATCGAGGTTTGGCGCGATCGCGCCTGAAAGACTATCAAGGGGCGCTTGCCGACTATGATCAAGCGTTGACACTTGATGATCAAGCCCATGGCGTGTACTACAATCGCGGGTTGCTGCAAACTCACTTAGAAAACTACGAAAAAGCAGTTGCTGACTTTACGCAAGCCATTAAATATAAACCTGATTATGCCCACGCAATTGGTAATCGAGGCTTTGCCTATGCCGAGTTAGAAAACTATACGGCTGCGATCAAAGACTTGGAAAAAGCGGCACAACTGTTTAAAGAGCGTGGCAATAAACAAACGGCTTACCGTCTCCAGCGAACAGCTCGTTACATTCTGCCTTAACTTTTTCTTAATTCTATACATCCCTCGCTGTGGAGATTACAGATAGATTCTTCCTTCCCTTCCTGACAAAAAACGTAAAATCTTACAGTTTTGTGCCCGGTTAAAGATTACGATTAATAGATAACCTTAACTCTTCCTTCCCAATTTTAAACAGACTCAATTGGATTCAATCACTTCTTGACTGTGTTTAAATCAGGAGGTCGAGTTTTTGTCGTAAAAATGAATAGGAGATTCTACCCATGGCAAGAAGAAAGAAAAAGTTTTCCTGCGGACATCAAGGCTATGGACAAATTTGCCATAGATGTGAGCAAAAAGAATCGGATCGCGTGAGACGAAAAAACCAGCGCCTTGCTTGGGAAGAAAGTTTTAGTAAGGATCCCATCGATCTCACGACCCTCCCTAAAAATGTTGTTCTCAAAACTCGACGCATTATTTCTCAACTCAGACAAGATAGTAATTACCGGCGATTTAGAGGGAAGCGCTTGCGTCATAATCGGTTTATTATTAGCATCCCTGTCAATCGAGATTACCGTTTAATTTGTCGAGATCAGGGCAGTTATGTTATCCCAGAAGCAGTTGTTTCCCATCAGGATTATAACGTTTGCAAACCGGGAAGTGCCAAGTAATTATTTATAATTTTTCCTAACTCGAAGCACTAGTATAGAAGCGGAGTGCGAACTGCCAAAATAAAGCAGATAAAATGAGGAGAAAACAAGCCAGAAATCCTGCTCCTAAAATCCAACTCACTTCGCTTCGTCCTAACATTGTTTCCGCCGGAATTGTTGTTAGAAAAGCAACGGGAATAATAAAGGTAAAGAAAAACCGATACACAGCCGGGTAGGCAACTATCGGAAATCGTCCCGCATCGAGTAGTCCGCGCAAGACTTCAGTGACATTATAAATTTTGACAAACCAAATACTGGTTGCGCCTAACATAAACCATAAACTATAAAGGCTAATTAAACCAAAGGTAATGGGAATGATACTGATGAAATAATTAGCAAGGTTTAAATCAAGACGATTTCCCGCATAAGCAATCAGCGCGATCGCGAACACTAAATCGGGAGTTCCCCAGGGGGAAATTGTGCGTGCAGACAGCCAAAACTGACTGCTAATGGGTTTGAGTAAAATGTAGTCGAGAGTTCCATACTGGACTTGATCCACAATCCGATTCAAGTTTGGAATTAAAAAAGTGGCAGCAAAGCCTTGTAACAGGGTAAATAATCCCAATACCACCATGGCTTCTTCCCAACTCCAGTTTTGGAACGTATAACCCGTGCGATAGAACAAAAATAAACTAAATAAACTCCCAGACAGATTGACTAAACTACTCAACGCAGCAATGAGAAAGTTCAGTCGATATTCGAGTTCTGCAGAAATCGCACTGGTCCAAAATAAACGTAAAACTTTCAAATAGCGCATATTATTAATTGCCTTCGCACTTTTGCTAGCACTTGGAACTAGATTTTAAGGATGATAATCATATCCATTAAGATGATCATCCAAAGACCAGATAAAGACACGCCGATTCGGTATTTGTCTCTTCATTTTTTCCCACTCTTTAATCATAGAGAGAGCAGCGATTCCTGCACCTCGCATTGCAGAATCAGGGAATTCATTCAACCACTCACTTACTTCCTCTAAAGTTGGAACTTGCATCACTGTCCAAGGTGCGTCGCCTGAAATCGCTTTCTTCACTACATCAACAAATATTTCAGCAAACTGACGTTGCTGATTCCCGTTACCGATTTGTGCAATATGATTCCCCGTTTCATAAACTGTTGCCATCGGTAACAACAAATTTGTACCATTCTCTAATAATTTCCCTAACTCTTCCATCACTTCTTGTCTATCCTGATTTTTTTTAGGAATATCAAGTATATTGCATAAGATGGAAGTATCAACAATGGCTACTTCCCCCATTACTCAATTTTTTCCTCCAGCACTGAGAGAAGCAAACCACTCCATTGCCTTTTCTTTCTTTCTTTGTTCTCCTGGATGTTGCTTAACAAATCGTTCTAAAAGCCCACGAGTCATTAAATGACCGACAGAACCTTGAGCAATGAGTTCCGGATAATCAGGAATATCTTGTAATCGAATGAGTTGGCTTGATCCATCTTTGGGATTACGATAACAAAACTCAGTTTCAGGAATTGCATCGTCAGGTAAAGCATCTAACAGTGCAGGATTATGGCTACTAATCAAAACTCGCAAGTTTCGTTCCTTAGCAATATTAGAAATGCGATTGAGTAAATCGGCTGCTCGACTGGGATGGACACCATTATCAATTTCTTCGATCACAACTAGACTTTGTTCTGGAGCAGATAGCATTGCTGCTGCAATTGATAAAACTCTCAATGTTCCGTCAGATAATCTCGCAGCATCATAGGGAGTAGAAATTCCGCCAAAAGTTTCAGTTAATTGTAAAATTACCTCATCACGAGGAGTTTCAATAAAGCTAATATCTTGAATGTCTTGTTCTGGGAGGCTCCGGATAAAGTCCAATACAGCAGTTTTCAAGTCCGGTTTCTGGCATAGATTATAAATAACACCAGAAAGATTCTGACCATGTTCTTGTAGTACCTTATCTGTTTTATGACCATAGGAGCGCATTGCGCTCGGCTCAGGCTCCAGAAAAACAATTTGACTTAACCAGTCAACGTATTTTTTAGTCACTTCAGGAATGATTTCCCGGCTTTTTGTATTTTCCGGACGGAAACGAATATCACTCAAAAGTTGTGTAAATATTGCCATATGGCTACTACATACAATACTTGGTTTTTTACCGCCCCGAGCAAAATTATTATAGGTCACAAAAATATCACTTCCGGCTCCTTGCGGTTCGCTTGTAATTTCGTACAAAGGAACTTTTGAATTAGGACTTGTTATTCTTTCTTGTGTCACATGAAGATTACTATCATCACTAATACTGAGTTCAATTTCAAAATTTTGCCATTCAGGCTCTGTTGTTATACAAGAGAGTTGAAAAGACTTTGCACCTCGATAGCCCAGATTATCTACCTCACCCCTAAAGATATTTTCTCCTTGTTGGTAAGGACTACTAATGAAGCCTAATCGTTCGCCTTTAGCTATTCTGGCTAATATGCGTAGAGCTTCGATTACATTGCTTTTTCCAGAAGCATTAGCACCGATTAGAACTGTTAGCCTAGCAATATATAAAGTCCCAAATCGATAACTTTTGAAATTTTTTAATTGGATTTGAGTAATCACTTTGATTGACTCTCCATAACAACTCTATTGACGGAGGCGGCTTCAATAAAAATTCGTTTGATATCAGGATGAGAGTCTCTAATTTTTGTCTCAATTCGTCGCGTTGCCGTTTCAATTTCATCGGCAGAGAGTTCATCTTTAAACTCAATATTAAGTGCCAACATAATATCCCGAGGTCCTAAATGAAACGTAATCGGCGATTCAGCAGCAGAGACGGCTTCATCGGATTGCACAATTTGTTTAATGCCATTTCTCACTTCTGGAGACGCACTTTCTCCCACTAAAAGACCTTTCGTTTCCGCAACCAAAATGATCGCAACCACTGTCAACAAAATACCAATAATAATCGAAGCAATGCCGTCATAAATTGGGTTATGGGTCACTTCACTCAGAAAAACACCCAAGAACGCTAAAATCAGTCCAACCAGGGCTGCAAAGTCTTCCACAATCACGATAAACGCACTGGGATCTTTACTGTCACGAATCGCTTTCCACAGTCCAACATCCTCATTCCTGGGATAATTCTGATTAAATTCTTTAATGGAAATGAATAACGCCGTTCCTTCAAAAATTGCTGCAACTCCCAGGACAATATAACTGACAACCGGAGAACTAGAAGACTCCGAATGTTGGAAGCTATTCAACCCTTCATATACTGAAACGCCACCGCCTAAGGCAAAGATTAAGACAGCAACGACTAGCGACCAAAAATAAATTTCTTGACCATGACCAAGGGGATGTTCTTCATCAGCAACTCTTTCACTTTGTTTGAGACCATACAGAAGTAAAATTTCGTTAGTGGAATCAACCACTGAGTGAATCCCTTCCGACAGCATTGCTGAACTGCCAGTGATAGCAGCACCGACAAATTTAGCAATTCCGATCGCGATGTTAGCTGCCATGGCAGCATAAATAGAGGTTTTGGATGATTCAGATGTCATAGGGAACGGAATGCCTCCTGATAGGATAATTTGCTATTCAGGTTAGCATTTACCCCCCACTGACCGGTGGAATTAAAACCACTTCATCCCCATCGTTTAAAGGGGTTTCTGGCGGAACAAAATCAAGATTCACCCCAAAATGAGTCACCTCTCGCCACTGTTCTAGTTGCGGATGTTCTTCTAAAATTCGATCTAACACAGCATGAACTGGCGTTGCTGGCGGAAACTCCTGCTGAATTTCTTCGACACCATATGCTTCTTGATAAGCAGCGAAGAGTTTAACCGTAACCGTAATTGATGTTGACATAGCAGTTAATGATCTCTGGTCATTTTGCAATGAGTTTTGTTTTTACTAATTCCACATCAGCATACGTGGTTTCAGAGTAATGGTCATTTCCGACAATTTGGGTCATCTGATTAAAGCCAAGATTCAACCAAAACCGTAAGGCTTGCCAGTTTTTTAAGCTGACAACGACCCGACTTTCTCGATAACCGGCGGTCACTGCTTCTTGTTCCAAATACTGCATCACTTCTTTGCCAAAGCCTTGTCGTTGAAAATCTTTCAAAAAGAATAAACTGCCAATGTATAAGGTTTTTTCTGTGGGGTAACCTTGGTAAAAACTTACCATTCCGATAACAGTTTTGGTTGCTTGAGTTAGGATTAATAACGTTTTTTCTTGGCAAGGCTGACCCTGCGGGGGAAGATCGCTATGATCGATTAAAGACTGAGCAAGTGTTATCGGTTGCTCATCCTGTCCTTGCAATTGGATTGCATCAATATTATCTTTCAAAATAGAAGAAATCATCTCGAAATCATGGCGTTGTGCTTCTTGCAGCAGACATCGTTTGCTTTGACCTTCGCCTGTAAAAAGATTCATCCCCATGCTTGTAATCCTTGATGTTTAACAGGAAATAATCATGAAAAAGTTACCGAAGACTTGGCTTTTAGGATTTTTAGGTTTTCTTAGTTTACTCAGTTTAAGATACTTTCAAACTGGAGAGTTATTATATTTAGTGTGGCTGGTTTGGCTAGTCTGGTTTGTTAATTTTATTCCTAGAGAAAATTAGGATTGCATTCAGCAGATTATTCTAATTAATTCAATTAAGAGAAGGAGGAAAAGTGCTTGTTTTTTTCCTTACCTCTCTTTCTAACTTTAAATCAAATATCTTAAGGTGATAATCTTGCTTTCTTCGCGCGAGTTTCCAGATACCATTGCGCCAGTTGAGGTGTCCACTCTTGAAAATGACCAAAGAGAAGTTCACTAAATTTTTGCGCTTCTAATTGGGCATCTTTTTTCCAGCGTAAATCAAGGAGGTGCATCAGCGATCGCGCATTACAACTCATCACAAAATGCTGTCGGGTATCAAAGGGAATAATTCCTCTGGCGTGTTCTTCGGCTAAGCCCTCTCCAATTCTTTGTTGATAGCGTTTAGTTGCTTCAATGCACCACTCTAAATCTGCTTGACGTTGTTCTTCTGTATAAAAATAGCGTTTTCCTTGACGGTTTGTATATTCACCCACTGGGCGTAAATAAAACACATCTTCGGCATCTCTTTTCCCTTCCGCAACCTCTAAAATACGCTTTCCGGTATAACGGAAAGAATTGTGAACTACAACGCCATTCGCGACAAAGTTATGCCATTTTCCTGTCACTTCTAAGTCATAAGTTCTCTGAAACCCCAAATATTTGACTTGCACTACTTTAATGGGATGAGCTTTCAGTTTACGACCTTTGGGTTTTGGTTTTTCAGGTAATGCTTGAATCGGCACAAAATTCTGAGCAAATTCTAATTCTAGTGATTGACTATGTATTTCTTGATGACAACTTTCACAAACAGTCACTAGATTATCAAACTCATAAGCTTTTTCAGGATGAGAGTAAACTGGCAATAAGTGATGAGCATGAAGTTTACCCCCTCTTACAGCACATTTTTGACAAGTAAAATCAAACTTTTCATGAACTTGAGGCGCAATATTTCGAGTCCATGCACCAACTGCCATCCGTTCGTCAGTAATACCACCTTTCCAAAAATGACTTTCTTTCCCTCGGCGTGTGAATTGTTTAGATCTTTCCCGCCTTTGCTGTCTTTGCTCAGGTGTTAGATTTAACTGGTAAGCACCTTTTAGTCCTT
This sequence comes from Cyanobacteria bacterium GSL.Bin1, assembly GCA_009909085.1. Taxonomy (NCBI): domain Bacteria; kingdom Bacillati; phylum Cyanobacteriota; species Cyanobacteria bacterium GSL.Bin1. Next base: position 15,295 of record JAAANX010000067.1, read on the forward strand.
TGTTCCAAGGATTCTTGGTTCCAGGTTTGCACTTATTTAATTGTAAACCATGAAAATAAACCCACTTTTTAATCGCTTCAATTGAACAGCCTGCTTCCTCTGCCATTTGTCTAGCGGTCAGCCCTGCTTTTAATTGAGCTTCTAGCCACTCTTTTTTTTGGTATCGTCCATCACCAACAACAACACCATTTGTCATTAAATAGGAATTCTCGTCATGAGAAACTACTTCTCGGTTAGTATTAGTTACTAAACCAATTGCTTCTTTCATAGTTTGCCACCCTTGAGAAGTAAATAGACGATGATTTTCCGTACAATCTAAGGTGCGACCATCTTCAAGAGTTAAGCGATAAACAGGTTGAACTCCCTGATCAAAGATATTCTGAATATGACCTATTTCAAAAATGCCAGTTTCTTCATTTAAGACACGCAACTTCATTTTCTTGAGTCGAGATTGGCAATTTCGACGATATTCTCCAGGAGGTTCTCCATTACGACCTAAAATTTTTCTTTCTCGAACCGCTTTTTCACCATTGGTCCACAAATCATATAGTTCAGAAATTTTAATTTTTCTGAGATTACCAGAAGCCTTAACAAAGGTAACTTCAGTATCCCCAGCAAGACACTGCACATCAAATGAAATTCCAACTCTATGAGTGCGAATTTGTTGCATCATGGAGTGAGGAAAAAAGCCCACATTAAATGTAATTTGCGGATGCTCTAACGGACCATAATGTCCTCTTTCTCCTGCTAATAAAAACTTGATGACATTCTCTCCCGCTTTTGTTTCATCCGGTGCGCGATCGCGCTTATCCCAAACAAACTCTTCTGAATAATCTTGGTGCATCGCTAACCACATCACCTGTTGTGGGTTTGGTGTTGCTTTAATCACTTCAATTCTAAATTTATCCATTATTTTATTCCTTTTAAATTAAATCCGTGCTAGGGTTACGCGATCAGGTTGCTCTTGATACTTACCTTTTCGTTGTTCATAACTAATTGAACAGGGATCGCCTTCTAAAAAGACTAATTGGACAATTCCTTCATTGGCATAAATTTTGCAGTCTGCACTCGAAGAATTGGATAATTCTAAAGTTAAAAAGCCACGCCAACCTGCTTCTGCAGGGGTTATATTTGCAATTAATCCACATCTTGCATAAGTCGATTTGCCAATACAAATAACCGTCACATTGTCGGGGATTTCTAATCGTTCTAACGCCACTCCTAACCCATAAGAATGGGCGGGAAGAATGAAATAACTCCCTGTTTCATCGCTGCAAAGTTGAGTGGGTTCTAAATTATCAGGATTAAAATTTTTTGGGTCAACAATGGTTCCGGGAATATGACGAAAAATCCGAAACTCATTCGGGGATAAACGAATATCATAGCCGAAGCTACTCAACCCATAAGAAATAACCGGAATATTATCATCAATTTTGCGCACTTGCTGCGGTTCAAAAGGCGAAATCATGCCTTGACTTGCCTTTTCTTTAATCCATTCATCATTTTTAAGCATAATTTTTCCGAATTGATACAAACATAAAAATTACATTAAGTTGCATTTTATTTTCAACTACGCCGAATCAGCAAGCAAAAGCAACAAATACTCAATTTAACACTTATACCACCTCGTAGCTTCCTCATTTAAAATCCCTTCGTGCTCTTTGTGTCTTTGTGGTTATTTCAAAAAGCCAAGGCAAACCTCTATCGGGAATAAAAGTTGAAAGACCAACCGTTTAAGAGATAATGGGAAAGGAAGACCCATTAGGAAAGAATCTTGGATTTACCCTCGTTTCTCTGGTTGTGGAAGATCGCTGCTTGGTCAATGGGCTTGGCTGTAATGGCTTATGGTATTTTAGCGGGGACTGGCATCGGAATGTCCTATTTCCGCGCTCAAAAATCACCCCGTCCTAAATGGTTGCGTCCATTACACTACACGATTGGCATCATTTTAGTCAGCTTAGTTCTGCTGCTACTCACCATTGGTATCGTGGGCACTTTAGGACATTTCGGAAACCTGGGGCATTCTCCCCATTTAATTGCCGGAATTACAGTGGTGGGCTTGGTGCTATTATCAGCAGTTAGTGCGACTCAAATTAGCCCAAAACGCCCGTGGGCAAGGCCGCTTCACGTTACAACCAATGCCGTCTTATTTTTTGCGCTGGCTTATGTGTCTTGGACGGGATGGAGTGTTGTCCAGAAATATTTAAATTGAGAAATAGGCAAGGATTGGAATAGCAACGATGAGTACAGTAATTATTGGTGGTGGCATGATTGGTAGCGCGATCGCGCTTTCACTGCACAAAAGAGGGGAACCCGTCACCGTCGTTAGTCGCAAACAAGCCGAAGCTGCGGGGTTTGCCGCGGGTGGAATGATTGCCCCGCAAGCAGAAGTGATTCCCCCCAGTCCGTTACTCGATTTAGCGCTGCGATCGCGCGAACTTTACCCGGATTGGATTAGCGAACTCGAAGATCAGACCGGAGAGGATACAGGCTATGTTCCTTCTGGGATTCTTGCCCCAGTTTATGAGAAAAGTCAGGCACCAAGTTGCCCTGCGGTTCAATCGGCGACTTGGGTCGATCAGAGTGATCTCGAACTCTATCAACCCGGTTTAGGACAAGAGGTGATTGGGGCTTGGTGGTATCCCGAGGATGCGCAAGTGGATAACATTGCCTTGATGAAAACCCTCTTGCAAGCCGCAAAAGCAAGCGGCGTTGACTTTAGAGAAGGAGTCACGGTTAAAAGTATTCAAAAGCAAAAGGGTCGCGTTACGAAAATTAGAACCAGTGAAGGAGAACTGCAGGCAGATCACTACGTTCTTGCCACGGGATCTTGGGTGAAAGAATTGTTACCGCTTCCGGTACGTCCCGTAAAAGGACAAATGATGTCGCTACAGATGCCAAGGGAACCCTATCCCCTACAACGAGTGCTATTTGGTCCAGGAACTTATCTAGTTCCCCGCCAAGATGGCAGGTTAATTGTGGGGGCAACGGTAGAAGAGGTGGGTTGGACTGCCAATAATACACCAGGTGGAATTAAAACTCTCAGCGATCGCGCAATGCGTCTCTATCCAGACTTACAAGATTGGACAATGGAACGGACTTGGTGGGGCTTCCGTCCCACAACACCGGATGAATTACCGATTCTGGGACAGTCAGACTACGAGAACTTATTCCTCGCCACCGGACACCATCGTCATGGCATTTTACTTGCCCCCATCACCGCTGAAATCATTGCGGAATTAATTACTCATAGCAAAGCCGATCCGCTTCTGGATCATTTTCGTCCCCAACGCTTCCACAGCAAAAATACGCGTCAGTGGTTTACGAACAATCAACAGTTATCTTCTTTAACAACAATGAACGGTCAAAACGGACACTCTCAAATTAGTCATCTCTCTATCGCCAGTCAACCCACAGCAGCCCAAAGTGAGGATCAGCCCTTAGTGATCGCAGGGCGTCGATTTCAATCCCGCTTACTAACCGGGACTGGAAAATTTCCCAATCCTGAAATTATGCGTCAAAGTTTGGCAGCAAGTGGTAGCCAGATTGTCACCGTAGCAGTGCGCCGGGTTCAAAATAAAGTTCCTGGACATGAAGGATTAGGAGAAGCCCTAGACTGGAATCAACTCTGGATGTTACCGAATACCGCCGGCTGTAAAACCGCAGAAGATGCAATCCGGGTGGCAAAACTAGGACGAGAAATGGCGAAGTTATTGGGACAAGAAGATAATAACTTTGTGAAATTAGAAGTCATTCCCGAACCGAAACACCTCCTCCCTGATCCGATTGGCACCTTAGAAGCAGCAGAAAAATTAATTAAAGAAGGCTTTGCGGTTTTACCCTATATCAACGCTGATCCGGTGCTTGCCAAACGTTTAGAAGAGGTGGGTTGTTCCACGGTGATGCCCCTCGGATCGCCCATTGGTTCAGGACAAGGAATTAAAACCGAAGCCAACCTGCAAATTATCATCGAGGAAGCGAACGTTCCGGTTGTGGTCGATGCCGGGATTGGGACGCCCAGTGAAGCCGCTTATGCCATGGAATTAGGGGCAGATGCCTTATTAATTAATAGCGCGATCGCGCTGGCAAAAAATCCCGTTGCCATGGGTCGCGCCATGGGGATGGCAACGGAAGCCGGAAGACTCGCCTACCTCTCCGGACGCATTCCCATTAAACAATATGCCAGCGCCAGTTCTCCTACCACTGGCTTAGTCGGATCAGCATAGTGGTCATTCGTCATTCGTTATTCGTCATTAGACATTGAAACCAAGGACTTAAGGACAAATTATGGGCATTATCACTTGGGCAATTTTAGGACTGATCGCTGGCGCGATCGCGAAAGCGATTTATCCGGGCGAACAAAATACAGGGCTTGCGGGAACCATGGCATTAGGGATTCTGGGTTCTCTCGTCGGTGGTTGGATTGGCGAACAACTGCAAGAGTTTTTAGACATTCCGAGTCCAGCAGTCGGAAGTTTTAGCTTATCGGGGATTATTACTGCTGTTCTTGGCGCGATCGCGATTATTTTTATTTGGGGTTTATTAACAAAACCGAGTCGTTAATCAAAATGAGAAACTTGCAAGGTCAATTAATTTCTCGCCTTGATTCAATCCCCCTAGAAAGGGGGAGAATTCAAGATAGAGAACTAACTTTCTTCGTCTTCTTCTAATTCCAAACCAAAGACTTGCGCGATCGCTTTTTCTACTTTATAGCCAGAATCAATCGACTCTAAGGGATCTTTGCGGAGACGATGACGAAGACAAAAAGGCATCACACGACGGATATCATCGACAGTAACTTCCGTGCGTCCTTCCAAGGCAGCTAGTGCTTTCGCCGCCCGATTGGTGACAATATCACCCCGCAAGCCATCCACGTCTAACTCACCACAAACTTGCGATACTTTCACCCGCAAATCATATTCCATTTGTACTTCGGGAAGTAAGGCTTGCGCTTGGACAATTTTTTCTTGTAACTCAGTTTGTTGGTCTTGGTAATGCTGAGTAAATTCTTGGGGATTTTGATCAAAATCAGATCGCTGCTCAACAATTTTGACCCGCAATTCAGGATCTCTAACGGTCCGTACTTCCACATTCATGCCAAACCGGTCTAAAAGTTGGGGACGCAATTCTCCTTCTTCCGGGTTCCCCGAACCGACTAACACAAACCGCGCTGGATGACGAATAGAAATGCCTTCCCGTTCCACCGTATTCCAGCCACTGGCTGCTGAGTCTAATAACACATCAACCAAGTGATCATCTAAGAGGTTCACCTCATCGACATATAATAAGCCTCGGTTGGCTTTCGCCAGCAACCCTGGTTCAAAGGCTTTTACCCCTTCCGAAAGGGCTTTTTCAATGTCAATGGTTCCGCAAACCCGGTCTTCTGTTGCCCCCAGAGGCAGGTCAATCATGGGAACTTGATGTTTAACAGTAGTCAGTGGTTCTTCCTGTTCCCACTTAGTACGCACTTCCTCACTCATTAAATCAGGGTCATCGGGATGGCTGTTAAACGGATCGCCGGCGACAATATCAATTTCAGGGAGTAAATCAGCTAAAGCCCGGATTGTGGTGGATTTACCGGTTCCGCGATCGCCCATAATCATGACCCCGCCAATTTTGGGGTCAATGACATTGAGCAATAACGCCAACTTCATATCGTCTTGACCGATAATAGCGGTAAAGGGAAACACAACGCGACGCCGCGTTTTTTGGGAAATCGGAGGAGTATCTGCGGTGACTGTCATATTAAATGGTATTGATTATTGCTTAGTTTTGATCTCAATGCAAACCACTAACCTTCTACTCTAACGCAATTGGGTTGTAATCTGGGGGAGCAGTGTTCTTGATTAGTAGCAGTAACCGCGAAAACATGATCGTGTTCGGTTTTCTCCGAAGTAACAATTTCTAACGACAACCGAGAGACTCACGAGTGGAAATGCCTGTGGTGGGATTCACGCCAGATGCCCGCTCACAGAGTTTTTTCACTTGTAGCCGATCCACAACAGCATTTGTAAAATCAGCACCTTCTACGATCGCGCCATCAAATTTAGACCGTAACATCATCGCCTCAGTGAGAACGGCATTGGTCAAATCAATCCCGGTAAAGTCGGTCAAGTAAGCAATCCCATTGGTAAAATTAACCCCTCGCCAGTTGGCATTGTGTAAGGTTGCCCCATTAAAAACAGCCCCTTCTAGGTCAGCATCATGAAAATCAGCCCCTTCAAGATCTTCATCATAAAATTCTGCTTCAATTAGGGTTTGGCCAGAAAAGTCTTGAGTTTCTGCTTGCACGGCTTCATCAAAGGAACGGACTGCTCGTGGAGTTGCCGCTAACACCGGTGAGGACACAAAAAAGAGCGCGATCGCGCTGACAATTAAACTAAACTTTAAAATCGTTCGCATTTTAATTTGAAATTGAATACTTCCTTTAGTGTTTATCTTAATATTTCTTTACGCTTTCGGAAACCATAACCGGGAATAATTGACAATCAACCCCGAAAAATTGACAATTTATGATCAGTTTGTCGGTTAGGCTCGATGCGCCACAAACAACTGAGTTGGCAAACAACAATCCATCCTTAACGAGAACCCAACATGACTTCTCCCACTGACTGGTCAACTTTATTGCAACAACTCCTGGATCAACAGTCCCTATCCCAAGAACAGTCCGCCACTCTAATGGCAGGGTGGCTCAATGAAGACATTCCCCCGGTTCTCTCAGGCGCTATTTTAGCCGCTATTCAAGCAAAGGGGGTTTCACCAACGGAACTGGCAGGAATGGCACGGGTGTTGCAAGAACAATCGCTGCAAAAAAATCCTCTCAGTTATTCAGAAGCCGTTATTGATACCTGCGGTACGGGAGGAGATGGCGCCTCCACCTTCAATATTTCCACTGCTGTTGCCTTTGTGGTGGCAGCAGCCGGGGTGAAAGTGGCAAAGCATGGCAACCGTTCGGCATCGAGTAAAGTGGGTTCTGCCGATGTTTTAGAAGCCCTCGGGATTAATCTCAATACGTCCATTGAACGCACGCAAAGTGCCCTCGAAGCAGTAGGCATTACGTTTTTATTTGCCCCCGGTTGGCATCCGGCAATGAAAAGTGTGGTTCCCTTACGCAAAACGCTGAAAGTGCGTACCATTTTCAACTTGTTGGGACCTTTAGTGAACCCGTTACGTCCCACGGCACAAGTGATGGGAGTGTTTGATAGCAAGTTAATTGATACTGTTGCCCAAGCCTTTCAGTTACTCGGAATGGAGCGCGCGATCGTCCTTCATGGACGCGAAAAACTGGATGAAGCCGGGTTAGCGGCTCCCACTGACTTAGCGATCCTAGACCACAAAGAAGTGGTTGTCACCAGTATTGAACCAGAAAGCATCGGGTTGCACTCCTTACCGACAGAAACCCTCAGAGGAGGAGAATTAGCTGAAAATAAGAACATTCTTACTCAGGTGTTACAGGGAAAAGGGAGCATTGCCCAACAAGAGGTGGTTGCCCTCAATGCCTCTCTCGCTTTACAAGTGGCAGGGGTCGTTCCCCTCTATGCCCACGAAGCGGGAATTAAGAAATCAAAAGAAATTTTGAGCAGTGGTGCAGCTTGGGAGAAGCTAGAAGCCTTAGTGGCGTTTTTACGATGAATGACACAGAAAGTCACCGCATTCACAATTAATTGTTAGATGAATGCCTCCCTTGAGGCTAGCGTATTCTAAAGCTGATGAAACCACCAATTCGGAGATGAGTGGATAATCTGAGCCATCTTTTCGTACCCACTTTTTTGAGGATGAGAGCCATCATTCCTTAAAACGTCCTGACGATAAATTGGGTCTGCAACCAGTGGCAAAAACAAATCAATATAGGGAACTTCAAGCATCTTGCTCGCTTCAGCCAAGATTTGGGAAAGCCCTTGAATTCTCTCGTTGTGAGTCTCATCTGCAACCGGAGGCGGACCCACTGTTAACACCTTATATTTTTGCTTAGCTTGACGCAAAATCTGCTGAATATTCCGGCGAGAATCTTGATTAAGAACTCGCAATGCTCCATTTTGACGAGCAGTATCATTTACCCCGCAAGAAAGAACGATTCTGCCATCGCAAAAAGCGGGTAAACGAGAGGCGCATTCCCTTTCCCAGCGCTCCTTAATTTGCTGACTGGTTTCCCCTCTAATGCCAAGATTGTAATAAGTGATAGGAAAGCCATTATGGATTGCTTGCGCACACAGACGCCCTGCCCAACCAAGAGCACTTTCATCTCCTGTCCCGTTAACTAACGAATCCCCGAGAAAACAAATTCTAATATCTTGAGACATTAGTGATCATTGCTACGAATAACCCACTTCGACAAGAGCTTGGCCGAACGGCTCACTCGAGCCGCTCAGTTGCCATAACTAGTGACGAAGGACCCGAAATTCCCCCACTCACTCTTTATTGGGATGAAAGGGTTGCAGCAGAACGGCGGCGGCGACGACGACCTCGGAAATCTAGCTTTGAATCAGTACCATTGTTACCATTCGTACCATTATTTCTGTTACCGTTACTCTTCACCAAGGGATCACTTGTACCATTCTTATTGTTTTTCAGGTTCACATCTTTTTCTTGAGTTGGGGTTTGCAGCAAACAAATGGTGGTGGGTTGACTCTTCAATTCCCGTCGGACTAATCGCTTTAATCCACCTTCAATTTCTATTTTCAACTCTGTCCAGTCAATATCAGTATCTATGGGCTTGCCATTACCATTGGTTGCTAAATTACTCCAATACTTTTTGATACTTTGCTCAACATTGCTGACAATTAACTGATTAATTTTTGTTGGTGCGAGAGGACTGACTACACCTCGTAGATTAACTTCCGGTTGCGCCAACACTTTACCATCAGCTCCCACAGCAACGGCAACTGTAATCAGACCATCCAACGCCAGTTGTTGACGTTCGCTCATAATATCTTTATGTACTACACCGGAATGATCCACCAGTTCAATGCCGGATTGCACTTGATCCGTTACTTGAATGCGATCGCGCGAGACTTCGACCACATCCCCATTATTAATAATGACAATATTTTCTTTGGGAATGCCCATCGCTTGTGCCATTTCGCCATGTTTGACCAACATCCGATGTTCACCGTGAAAAGGGACAAAGAACTGTGGCTTCGTTAACGCCAACATTAATTTGTGATCTTCTTGGGAGCCATGTCCCGATACATGAATACCTTGATGCCGACCATAGATCACTTTTGCGCCCATCATCATCAGCCGATCAATGGTATTAACAACACCAATGGTATTGCCGGGAATCGGGTGAGCAGAAAAGACAACTGTGTCATTTTCCCGAATTCTGATCTGACGATGTTCTCCTTTTGAGATCCGGGTCATTGCCGCTAACGGTTCTCCCTGAGAGCCCGTCGTTAAAATCACCACTCGCTCATCCGGGGTCTTATTAATCTCTTTAAGAGAAACAAATAACTTGTCCGAACATTTGATATAACCTAATTTCCGGGCATGGTCAATCACGTTTAACATTGAGCGTCCCACAATTCCCACAACACGGTTATGTTTTTCTGCCAGTTCTAAAATAATGCGAACCCGGTGTACTGACGAAGCAAAGGTGGTGACTAATAAGCGTCCTTCTGCTTGGGCAAAGATGCGATCAAGGTTGGGTCGTACTGAATTTTCAGATGGGGTATGTCCAGGCACTTCGGCATTAGTAGAGTCGCTTAGCAAGCACAAGACGCCTTTTTCCCCATATTCGGCAAGGCGATGAAAATCAAAATGTTCCCCATCCACGGGGGTATGGTCAATTTTGAAGTCACCGGTATGAATAACCACGCCGAGGGGAGTGGTAATCGCGACACAGCAGCTATCGGCAATGGAGTGGGTATTGCGAATATACTCGACAGAGAAGGAACGTCCTAATTGCACCTTATCCCGAGGCAGCACTGATTTTAAGGTGGTGCGATCAGCAATTCCCGCTTCTTCTAATTTATTTTGCAATAAAGCCAGAGCCAAACGAGGACCATAAATCACGGGGATATCAAACTGCTGTAGATGATAAACAATTCCTCCAATATGATCTTCGTGTCCGTGGGTCACAATCATCCCTTTAATTTTATGGCGATTTTCCCGTAGATAAGTCATATCAGGCAAAACGACGTTAATGCCATGCATGTCCTGGCTGGGAAAACCAATCCCGGCATCCAATAAAATCATTTCATCGCCATATTCAATGATGCAGGTATTTTTGCCAATTTCATGGAGTCCTCCCAAGGGAATAATTCTCAAGTTAGGTTGTGATTCGTTGTTACTCATGATTCGTATTTTCCTTTTTTGTGCTTTAATAAAAAATTAATAATTGCTAATTGGTACGAAAAAACTATTCTGCCGGGGCAATTCAGCTCTAATTACCACCAACAGTTCCGAGTCAATCAATCGTGGATCAGGTTTAAAGTAATTAACTTACAGTAGCGATAACTTTTTTAAAACATCCTTTAATTGAGTTTCTAAATCGGGGGGTAATTCTAAGAGCGGCGATCGCAGCGCGCCGACATTCCAACCTTGCAACCGCAATGCTGTTTTGACAGGAATGGGATTGGTCGATAAAAATAAAGAGCGAAATAGAGGAAAGAATTTAAGGTGGGCTTGTTGTGCTTTTTCTAATTGACCCTGTTTAAAGTCAGTAATCATCTGCTGCAATGGTTGTCCCACCAGATGACTGGCAATACTAACGACGCCATTGCCACCAACGGCTAAGAGGGGTAGAGTCAGAGAATCGTCACCGGAGTAAATGCCAAAATCGCTGGGAGTAGAAGCGCGAATTTCTGAGACTTGGTCTAAATCACCGCTAGCTTCTTTGATCGCAACAATATTTTCAATTTGAGCCAGTTTGGCAACGGTTGCTGGTTCCAAGTTCCGTCCGGTGCGACCAGGAATATTATAGAGCATCATGGGCAAGTCGGGGCTTGCCTGCGCGATCGCGCTAAAGTGTTGATACAATCCGGATTGGGGGGGCTTACTATAATAAGGAACGACTTGTAAGCTGCCGTCTAGCCCTAGTTTAGCGGCTTTTTCCGTTGCTGCGATCGCCTCATGGGTAGAATTCGATCCGGTCCCCGCCATGATTTTACCGCGGTTCCCCACTGCTTTTTGCACCACTTGGAATAACTCGTATTCTTCTTCCCAAGTTAGGGTGGGAGATTCCCCCGTTGTGCCACACACGACCAAAGTTTCCGTTCCGTGGCTGACTAAATAATCGGCTAATTGTTCCGCAACGGAATAATTCACTGCTCCTTCCGCTGTGAAAGGCGTTACCATTGCGGTTAGCACTTGTCCAAAGTCCACACTTGTCATTGTTGTTTTTTTTCGCTCTTTCTTTGTCTTATACCGATACGGCAGATTGAGTTGAGTGCAATAATTTTTCCTTCACGAGCAACTCAGCAATCTGTACCGCATTTAATGCTGCTCCTTTGCGAATTTGATCGCCACTTAACCACAACTCTAACCCACAGGGATGGGAAATGTCTTGGCGAATGCGTCCCACCAATACTTCATCTTTTCCGGTGGCTTCGTTGGGCATCGGGAAGTAATTCTTTTCCCAATCTTCACGCACTGCGACTCCTGGTGCTTCTTCCAAGATGGCTTTGGCTTTTCCCACCGGGAAGGGTTCGGCAAATTCTAAATTAATCGCTTCTGAATGCGCCCGTAAAACGGGAACGCGGACACAAGTGGGGCTAATGCGTAACTCTGGACTGCCAAAAATTTTTCGCGTTTCTTTCACCATTTTGATTTCTTCTTGACAATATCCTTGTTCGTTTAAAGGCGAATTGTGCGGGAAAACATTAAAGGCTAACGGATAGGGAAATGCTTCTGTATTTGGGGTCTCATCATTTAAAATCGCTTGGGCTTGGGCTTTAACCTCTGCCATTGCTTTTGCCCCAGCCCCAGAAGCCGATTGATAAGTTGCCACAAGCAAGCGCTGGATGGGCTGGACTTGGTGTAACGGATACACAGCTAGACCCATCAGAATTGTGGTGCAATTCGGATTCGCAATGATTCCTTGATGTTGGGCTGCCGCTTGCGGGTTAATTTCTGGGACAACCAGCGGGACATTTTCTGCCATCCGGAAAGCACTGGAATTATCTACCATGACCGCACCACTATCGACAATGGTTTGCGCCCACTCCTTACTGGTGGCACCACCAGCAGACGCTAAAACTAAATCGACATCCTTAAAGGCGTCTGCGCTAACTGCCTCCACGGTTAGAGTCTTTCCCCGAAAGGGAATTGCTTGACCGGCAGAACGACTAGAGGCAAGTAATTTCAATTGACTCACCGGAAAAGAACGTTCTTCTAAAAGCTGAATTAATTCTTTTCCCACAGCGCCGGTAGCGCCTAAAATTGCGACACGAATTCCTGCTGACAAATGGGTTTCCTCCGTCTAGTGGTTTCTAACTTATTTAATATTTAATTATTTATTTTATGATGAGAGAAAATTAAAGATTAAAAATATTATAGTAGTTTGCTCTAAAAACTAGTCTTCTTTCACTCTACACTGTCTTTGGCAATGCTACAATAACGATTTGGACTTTGCCTTAGTTCTGCCTTAAACTAACACAAGCCTCTACCTGTTGGCTCAAGTAGAATCCCAGTTCCATCAGGTACACCTAAATCAATTATTGATGCGAGTTATAAGAAGAAGAGAGTAATAGATGAAAGTAACCCAGGAAAAACTGCCCGATAGCCAAATTGCTCTAGAAATCGAAATTCCTGCCGAAGAAACTAAAAAAGCCTACGAGAAGGTGCTGAAAGATTTAACCCGTTCTGCCAATATTCCTGGGTTTCGGAAAGGGAAAGTCCCTCGCCAGGTGTTAGTGCAGCGGTTCGGGAAAGAGCGATTAAAAGCCGCCGCGATCGAAGAATTATTGCAGCCTTCCATTGACGAAGCAATTGAACAAGAAAAAATTGACGCTTTAGGGAACTATCAACTCCGTTCCTCCTTTGAAGAACTTACACAGCAATACAAGCCCGGTGAACCCTTTACCTTTAGTGCCTCGGTGGATGTGCCCCCAGAAGTGCAACTGGGAGATTACAAAACACTAAAAGTACAAGCAGAAGAAGTCAAAGCTGACCCGGAACAAGTGGAAAACTATTTACAGGAAAAACAGGAGGAAGAAGCCACGCTGGTTCCGGTTGAAGATCGCCCGGCGCAAATGGGCGATACAACCGTCATTGATTATGAGGGACGTTTAGCAGAGAGCGATGAACTGATTGAAGGGGCGCAAGCGGAAGATTTTGAGCTTGAACTTGCCGAAGGAAAATTTATTGAAGGAATGGTTGAGGGGATTGTTGGGATGAATCCCGGAGAAACCAAAGAAATTTCCGTGAATTTTCCAGAAGGCTACGCCCGAGAAGATTTAGCGGGTAAGACAGCGCAATTTACGGTGACGCTTAAAGAATTAAAGGCGAAAGAGTTGCCAGAACTCGATGATGAATTTGCCGAAGATGTGGGTGAACATTCCACAATGGCCGAATGGCGGGAAGCCCTGACGAAGCAATACGAAGAACAAGCGCAAGAACAAACGAAAAGTAATATTGAGGAAGCAATTGTCAATGCTCTGATTGAGCAAACGGAAATTGAATTGCCGGAAACGATGATTGAACAAGAATTACAAACAATTATCACTCA
>JAAANX010000068.1 GCA_009909085.1 Cyanobacteria bacterium GSL.Bin1
CGGATTCGAGAACAATGCCGACGCGGGTGCGCGTGCCTTGACGGATCAGGTGGTGATGTAAGCCAGATACTGCTAAGAGGGCGGGAATGGGCGCCTTGTTTTTATCAAAATCGCGATCACTGAGAATAATAATGCTCGTGCCTTGCGCGATCGCGCGATCGGCTTGCTGACAGATTTCCTCAATGGCAGCTTCTAACCCCGCAACCCCGGTTTTCGGGTCAAATAAAATTGGTAGCGTCAGGGATTGAAAGGCGCCATCCAACTGTTTGAGCTTCGCCAGTTCAGTATTCGTGATAATTGGGGTTTTTAATTTGATCAGATGACAACTTTCCGGCTTCGGATCGAGTAAGTTTCCTTCTGCACCAATAGTGGTGACAGGAGAGGTAATAATTTCCTCCCGAATCGAATCAATCGGCGGATTCGTCACTTGCGCAAAAAGTTGCTGAAAATAATCATAAAGGAGCTTTGGACGCTCGGAAAGAACCGCCAAGGGCGTATCTGCCCCCATCGAACCAATTGCTTCTACCCCATTTTCTGCCATGGGTTTGATTAACAGCCGCAGTTCTTCAAAGGTATAGCCAAAGCTACTCTGTTTTTGGATCGTTGTTCTTTGTCCTTTGTTATCCAATGACGAATGACTAATGACCAATGACCAATTCGGTTCCGGTAAAGACTCTAATGGGACTAAATGCTGATCTAACCAATCCTGATAGGGCTGTTCTTGAACAATCGCTTGTTTAATCTCCTCATCGGCAACGATGCGTCCCTCTTCCATATTGACCAGGAACATCCGCCCGGGTTCTAACCGCCCTTTTAACGCGACCTGTTCCGGGGCGACGGGTAACACCCCTGCTTCCGATGCCATAATCACAAAGTCATCTTTGGTGACGTAGTAGCGAGACGGACGTAAGCCATTGCGATCGAGCACCGCTCCCACCATTGTCCCATCGGTAAATGTTGTGGAAGCCGGACCATCCCAAGGTTCCATCAAACAGGAATGATATTCATAAAATGCCCGTTTCTCCTCACTGATTGAATCATCCGTCGTCCACGGTTCTGGAATCATCATCATCACCGCATGAGGCAGCGATCGACCCGCTAAAACCAAAAGTTCTAAGGTGTTGTCAAAAATACTGGAGTCACTGCCATCAATATCAATTAAATCCTGCAGCTTTTTCAGGTCATCGCCAAACTGTTCCGACTCAAACAATGAGGCGCGGGCGTGCATCCAGTTGACATTACCGATAATCGTGTTAATTTCCCCATTGTGGGCAATGTAGCGATAGGGATGGGAGCGTTCCCAACTGGGAAACGTATTGGTACTAAACCGAGAATGAACTAACGCCAAAGCACTTTTCAAATCTGGATCGCGGAGTTCGGGATAATAATCTCCCACCTGCGTCGGCATCAGCATCCCTTTATAAACCATCGTCCGACAAGAGAGACTCGCCCCATACCAAAACGAATCCCCCATTTCTCGACGAATCGCTTGAAAAGCTCGCTTGCGAATGACAAAGAGTTTGCGTTCAAACGCGGCTTCATCTAAGCCGGTTCCTCGTTCAATAAAAACTTGCTGCATGAAGGGTTCGCTCCCCTGGGCGGTTTTCCCCAGAGAAGAATCATCCGTTGGTACATCACGCCACCCTAAAACCCTTTGTCCTTCTTCGGTCACAATCCGTTCAAAAATGCTCCTTCCCTGCTCTCGGATCGCCGGATCGCACGAGGCGTAAATCATGCCAACGCCATAGGCTCCAGCTTCCGGTAAAGAAATATTATTTTGCCTTGCAACTTTTTGCAGAAACTGATGGGGAATTTGCATTAAGATTCCTGCCCCATCTCCGGTATTGGTCTCTGCGCCACAAGCACCGCGATGTTCCAAATTCTTTAACATCGTCAAAGCCTGTTCCACAAGTTCATGGGATTTTTGACCGTTCATGTGGACAATAAAGCCAACACCGCAAGCATCATGCTCGAAGCGGGGATCGTATAGACCCTGTTTGAGTGGCAGTTGATAATCATTCATTTTTGCAAATTTTCTCTCAAAAACAGACAGTTTTAATCTTTGATGAGACGTTTCATGGAACGTCTTAACTCTATTATTGGGGATTAATAATCATTTTTACCCGATATGAGAAATATTTTAAGTCTCATAATTCGCATAAATAACAAAAATTAGTAGGTGCAGTTTACTCTTGCAAACCGACTCAAAAGCCTAATCGCACAATTGGCGATCTATGCAATAATGATTTCATTCTACAAAAAAGAGTCACCGTAGAGTCTGCTTTTTTAATTAAATGTTCAGAATTAAATGACAAAACTTAGCTTAATTTTTTATTAATTCGATATTTTTGTAACAATGATTACTGCTCTAAAACGTTTTTTCTTCATGAGCTAGAGGCTAAATTTTTCTTATTCGTTCGTTGTTTTTACCTGATTCCCTTTCTAAATACCTTTTTGATTGAGTTTTCAGAAGCGGGTAGCTGATCACTCATTCCGACTCTCTCGCCATTCCATACTATAATTTGGCTCGGACTGTAAATTCATAATCCCCTCCTGGCTCGAGTTGATAATCACATCGTTCTAAAAACCGTTCTAAGGGTTCGCTAATTAAAGCCCTGCCCAAAGAAGGCTCGACAATTAAACGACTTTGCCGGAATTGCCACTGAAATGACCATTCATAACTCCCGGCACTGACCTCTCCTTCAATTTGTCCTTCCCATAACGATTGGCGGATAATACGAACATAGGCAGTTGTTTTGGGTACACTCACCACCGACTCCCTGGATCAATGACTCTCTTCCGGATCACGATAGCAAATCTCCACAAAGGAGGACGTTATTTGTTATTGATCAATTAGCAGTGCATTTATCTTGAGGTCGTCTGTGGCTAAATCTGATTCTGAGCCAATTAACAAGGAAAAAGGGCAAAATGATGAGTTAGACGAAGTAATTTTTACCTTTGAAGAGATTACTGCGGAAATTAACTATAAACAAGCTCAAGATTCTTTAAGAAGTATTGTTCAGCAGATTGATCTCACCGCAGAAGAACAGTCTGGGCTAGAATCAGAGATTAACTATCTAACAGCAATGTTAGATAAATTAGAACAATCTGTCGTCCAAATTGCTGCGTTTGGGATGGTGGGCAGAGGAAAGTCTTCGGTGTTGAATGCTCTACTTGGGGAAAATGTCTTTCAAACTGGTCCTTTGCATGGGGTGACACGGACCATTGGCAGTGCCAATTGGGAATTAACTGAAGAAAGTCTAGGCAATAGCGATCAAGAGATTTTGCGGGTGTCGTTACCGAGTAGTGAGCAAGCCAGCATTCAATTAGTGGACACTCCCGGTATTGATGAAGTGGATGGGGAAACCCGCGAGTTAATGGCCCATCAAATTGCCAAGCAGGCTGACCTAATCTTGTTTATTATTGCTGGGGATATCACGAAGGTTGAATATAATGCCTTGTCACGGTTGCGCGAGGTAGGCAAACCGATGCTGTTGGTGTTTAATAAGATTGACCAATATCCAGAAACCGATCGCGCTGCGATTTACGATACCATTTGCAGCGATCGCGTCAAAGAACTACTCACTCCTGAAGAAGTGGTGATGGTAGCAGCTTCTCCCTTAGAACGACGAGGGGTGCCCCAAGCGGATGGTTCAATCCGAGTCAAAACGCAGCAGGGAAAGCCCCAAGTTCAGGAATTGAAAGGGAAAATCTTGGAGATTCTTCATCATGAAGGTAAATCTTTGGTTGCCCTCAACACAATGCTGTATGCCGATGAGGTCAATGAACAGATTTTACAGCGCAAGCTAGAAATTCGATCTGAAGCCGCAGAGGCACTGATTTGGAAAGCGGTAATGACCAAAGCGGTTGCTGTGGCGCTCAATCCCGTTACCGTTTTAGACTTATTTACCGGTGCTGTCGTCGATGTCGCAATGATTTTAGCCTTATCTCGATTGTATGGAATTCCCATGACCCAATCGGCCGCGATCGCGCTCTTACAAAAAATTGCGATTAGTATGGGCGGGATTAGCGCCAGTGAAGTGTTAACCACCTTAGGCTTAAGTTCTCTTAAAGGATTGTTAGGACTCTCCACCTCAGTTACTGGGGGTGCCTCATTAATTCCCTATGTTTCCGTTGCGATTACGCAAGCGGGAGTTGCTGGCGTTTCTTCTTACGCCATTGGTCATGTCAGTAATACTTATTTGGCAAATGGAGCTTCTTGGGGATTAGATGGACCCAAGGCAGTAGTCAAAAATATTCTGGATTCGCTGGATGAAGAGTCAATCTTAAACCGCATTAAGGGAGAATTACAATCTAAATTATTCGTGAAAGAGTAGAGTAGACTGTGTTTTTAACTGCTGCCTTCAACTGATAACAGAAAAATATATCACTTCTGAGCTGGGTGAAGTACGGTGTTATTGGTTTAGGGAATGGGGAACAGAACAGAAGTAATTTTCTTCACTAGCAGTATTCGAGATGCGATCAATAAACTTAGGAAGTAATTAATATCACGACCAGCTGATCCACCGATGATCGATACCCGAGTCAGTTGCAACTTGCTGTAACTCAGCATCACCAATGTTAGCCCCTGTCAAGAGGGCACCATTGAATTCAGCATCAGTTAACGTCGCACCACTTAAGTCAGCATCAGTTAAATCGGCACCGCGCAAATCGGCACCGCTCAAGTTCGCTCTCCCGAGTTTTGCCCCGACCAAACTTGCTCCAATCAAGTTTACTTGACTCAAATTGGCACTGCGCAAATCAGCATGATCAAGGTCAGCATTCGTGAGATTAGCACGACTGAGGTTACTGCTAGACAGCGTTGCTTCGCTCAAGTCAGCATTGCTCAAATCAGCTGCGCTGAGATCAATTTGTTCGAGATAGGTACCCTTGAAATTTGCTCCATGTAAATAAACACCGCAGAACGTTTTCTCTCCTTTTGCCTTTCGGTAGAGTAGTTGATTGGCATTCATGTTTCATACCTCTCAATTCAGTTTTTTTAAAATCGCTCAAATGAAGATTCTTATTACTTAAAACTTTAGACAAAAAAGCAAGGGATTGTTACGTTATCTACCTATTTCTTTACAAAATTTTGTGGCTCTCTAAAAAACTTAAAAGAAAGGCTTTATATTGATTGGTAGCGAGCAGTAATTTTTATGCATTTTGGCATAAATAAGAAAATGAATAATCTCAAAAGATTATCTCAATTTGCCTCAAATCTCATTGCTTGTGGTCCACTCTATGCAATTGCAAACTACAGAATTCATGCACCCTTTCCTCTAGAAGCCTCAGAAAATTGGAAGTTTTGGACTGAGCCAAAATCATCTTGGCTTGAGTCTTTGCTGAAAGCTTATCCGCCAGAGTCACGCCGAAAAGCGTATCTCGATTCTATGCTTAAGCAAAATCATGCAATTGGCATTGCAGCCCATTACGATATATCCAACGAATTCTATGCTCTATTTCTTGATACTAAGTACAAATTCTATACTTGTGCTGAATTTCTTAGTGATACAGAAACGTTGGAAGAAGCGCAGACAAACAAAGCTCAATATCTTCTCTCTCTCTTAAACTTAAGCGGTCATGAGAAGATTTTGGATCTGGGATGTGGTTGGGGGGCAATGCTAAAATTTCTCGAAGATTCTGGGCATCAAGGTGAGCTAGCAGGATTTACTTTATCACAAGAGCAACTGCGCTATAATCGCGAAAAATTAGGGTTTAATGTCTCTCTTACCAACTTCATTACCAAGCCATTTGAGAATGCACCTTATGATCGTATCCTCTCGATCGGAGCTTTAGAACACGTTAGACCTCAGGAATTAAAAGCGGTGTATCAAAAAATATATGATGCCCTGACGCCAGAAGGTCTAGCTGTGCATCAATTCTTCTCCTTTGAGCGCGAACCTTATCCTGCTTCAGCAGTTTTACTGCAACTCTTTTTCCCTGGTTCCCTTCTTGCTCTCCATCGTCAGCATATTGAGGTAGCAGAACAGGTTGGCTTTAAAATTACTCATGACTCAATTCATGACTACAAACCAACCATTAAAGCATGGTATGACAGATTAGTGGAAAATCAAGAGAAATCATTAGCATTAGTGGGTCTGCAAATTCATAATCGCTACATGACTTTCTTTCCCATTGCTTGGTTATTTTTCCAACATCAAGAAGCACAGCTACATCGAATGGTCATGGAAAAGCCTTCTCGTTAGACGACAAATCGGTACTGTCCTAATTTATAGTAGTTGAAGGAGAAACGATCACTTCACTCGTCCCTCAATACAAATTTGATAGTCCAGTCAATCAAATTCAGTCTCTTCTCAGGATAATCCTTTAACTTAGGAGTGGTAACGGCTGAACTTTTTGATCGGTGATGACCCTACTTCATGCTTGGCAAAAGAAAATTCATGGTGCATTCAAGACTTGGAATCCGCAATCGCTACGGTTTCGTCTCACAATTGGTATTGCTACCGTATCAGCAGTGGGTTTGGGGGGGGTTGCAATTTGGCTTGGATGGAGTATGAAGCAAATTCTCATCGCTGCTCACAAAGAGAATATTGTCTATTTAGCCGAGCGCATACCGCAAGATATTGAGATTTATCAGGACATGTATCCCCCGCAGGAAGCCATGCAAAAGGCAGTGCAAAATTTGAGTCGGGATAATGTCTTTCTCTGGATTGAAAATGAACAAGGACAGTTGATTGCGCGTACGGGTGGTTTAGAAGCGCCGCAACCCTTACCTGTATCCCCCTCATTTTCCATGTTTCCTTTTTCTGGGGTTGCTGTTTCAGAAGTTGAAGATCGCTATTGGATCCTTTGCGCCAGCGCTTTAACTGTCAATAATCAAGCTGCGGGTAAATTGTATATCGCTCAAGATATCAGCCCCGACCAAATTATGTTTTTGCAAATGATTAGAAATTTGGGCATTGCAACAGTTGTCGCCATCGGAGGGATGAGTCTCGCGGGAGGGATCTATATTGCGCGATCGCTGGTTCCTCTCCATCGCATTTGTCAACTCACAGAAAGTATCTCAGCGGATCAACTGGGAGAAGCAAAAATTCAACTGAATCGTGCTCCCACGGAAGTGAAACAATTAGCTGAGCGTTTTGATGAAATGTTGATGCGTTTACATACAGCCTGGGAACAGCAACGTCAATTTGTGAGTGATGTTTCTCATGAGTTACGCACCCCCTTAACGATTGTGTCGGGTTACTTACAAAGTGTACAACGGCGAGGAGATAATTTAAGTCCACCGCAACGGGACGCCTTAGCCATGGCAACCTCAGAAGCGGATCGCACCATTCAACTCTTACAAGATTTATTGACTTTAGCCCGTATTGATAATGGTCAGATGCAGTTTCAAATGGAGAGAGTATCCTTAAACGTATTTGTACAAGAAGTAATCAGCCTCACTGAGCAATACCACGATCGCGCTGTCGTTTACGAAGGAACGACTGACCCAGTTTTTGTTAATGTCGATGTTAATCGTCTCAAGCAAGTGCTACTGAACCTCATCGACAACGCTGTGAAATATTCCGAACCCGAACAACCCGTGCTCCTTAACTTAGAAACAAAAGAGAATATTGCCCTCTTAGCAGTAAGCGATTATGGGATGGGGATTCCGTTTGCTCAACAAAGTCGCATTTTTGAACGGTTTTATCGAGTCGATGATGCCCGTTCCCGCTCGACAGGTGGCACTGGGTTGGGTTTATCCATTGTCAAGACCTTAGTTGAGGGGATGGATGGCAAAATTACGGTGACTTCCCAGTTAGGAGTCGGAACAACAGTGACGGTTTCGTTTCCTTTAGTACAGGGGAGTGATTAGTTTGTTTCAGTGTCACTAATTTTTTCCCTTCCTGTCATCAAATCGTAACTAACGTTTTTCACATCAATTTGTGCCGATTCTCTTTCTTACCTAGCTGCGATCCTGATTGAGCAATTTCTTGCTAGAACTAAAGTAACCTCCTCATTCTTGATTAATCCTTATGAAGACCGTACTCTTGAAACTCCTAAAACCCATGCAAAAGCGGTGGCGATATGGACTCGTTTCCCTCTTGATTGCCACTGGCTTAGTGATTGGGACTCCCCAAGTAGCACAAGGGTTTTCTTTTTTCGATCTCCTCTTCCGAGGCGTGCAAGTCTTTCAACTCTCGAATATGTCTGACCAACAAGAAGTAAAGTTGGGAAGAAAAATTAATCAGCAACTAGTTGAAAATGAAATTACTTTATCTGACAATTCTCAACTGAATGCTTATGTTGATCGCATTGGTCAACGTCTCGTTCCTCATAGCGATCGTCCTGGTCTTCCCTACACCTTCCAAGTGGTTGAAGATGACAGTATTAACGCCTTTGCTACTATGGGCGGTTTTGTCTATATCAATACAGGCTTGATAGCAACGGCAGACAATGAATCGGAATTAGCCAGTGTTGTTGCTCACGAAATTGGGCACATTGCCTCTAGACACGCCGTTGAACAAATGAGACAACGCGCGATCGCGCAAGGACTCCTCTCGGCAGCCGGATTAGATGAAAGTAACGCGGTGCAAATTGGCGTGGAATTAGCAGTGAGTCGTCCTAATAGCCGTCAAGATGAATTAGAAGCTGACGAGAGAGGGTTAAGGATGCTTAGGCAAGCGGGTTATGCCCCGATTGGAATGGTGACCTTCATGGAAAAATTACAACGGCAAGGGGGCGCCCCGCCGAGCTTTTTAAGTACTCACCCTGCCACAGGTCAGCGTATCCAAGTCCTGAAAGCGCAAATGAATAATCCAACTCAGGGGGATGGCTTAAACGCCCAAATCTACCAACAACGCACCCAAGCCTTGCGGTAATAACCCCTACTCTATACTTGTCAAAACTTGAGTCAATCCTTTATCATAGTAAATGAAGCACGGGGCCGTAATGGTTTCGACAGGCTAGTAAAAGCCACCCCGTGATGCAGGCTGAGAGTGAGTCTACTCTCACAAATCAAGGCTCAAACAAATAGTAATTGCGAACAACATCGTTCCTTTCGCTCGTAAGGCAGCTGCTGTTGCCTAAAAAAACCTCTAACTAGGTTCGAGCACTCATTGTCTGACACCGTTAAGGGCAATGGGTAAAACCCCAACGGTTGCTCGCTTGAACCATCTCTGGTTGGTCAAGCGCTAAGACTTCACCAGAAGATCCCTTTCATCCGGGATCAAGGATGAGCCCCGTTGCCCAGGGTAAGAGCAACTAAGCCTGTGAATGAGCGAACGGTCAATAGCTAGCCTGGACAGCAGTTCGATTCTGCTCGGCTCCATTTTAGATTAATTCCCAAACTTTTGGCGGGCTTCTTCCACCATTTCCGCAGTGACCACTTCGGAATGATTAGCATAAGCTATTTCTTCAACTCGCTGGCGGGCTTGAGAGCGCACAAAAAAGGGAATATTTTTCAATTTCGCTTGGGCTTGCGGGGTCCATTTCAGCCCCGAAAAATAGTTTTGAGATTGATTCATAGGAAAAATACTCCTTAATCGAGAATTCCATTACCTTCTAGTGTCTCGAATTAGCTCATCAATCGACACTGAACTTAACAGATTTTTGTATAAGCTTCAGTATGGCTGACCGGAAGTGTGACGGTAAAGGTTGTTCCTTGTTCAGGTGGACTCTCAACAGCAATTTGTCCTTGATGGTTATCAACAATCGCTTGCGCGATCGCGAGACCCAGTCCAGCACCGGTTGTGCCTTTGCTGGTGCTAGCTTTGGGATAAGGAGACACCCGATAAAAGCGATCAAACAGATGGGGAATTGCCGTTTCTGGAATCCCTTTTCCCGTATCTTGGACTTGCACCTGTAAATAGGGATGATGGTTGCGTTTGATGGGTTTGATCTCGATGCTAACGGTAGCTGCGGTTTTCTCTTGATCGGAGATTGAATGTTCAATCCCGTTACTGATCAGGTTCGTAAACAACCGCGCCAACTGATCCCAATCTCCTATAACGGTCAAAGCTGTGTCGGATTCAGGAAGATTTAAACTAAGTTGAATCCCTTTTTGCTGCGCGATCGCGCTTTGTTCTTCAATCACTGCCATCAATAAGGCATCTAAGGGAACCGATTGCTGTTCGGTTTCAATCATCCCACTATCTGATCGCGCGAGGAATAATAAATCATTGACCAGTTTTCCTAAGCGTTGGGTCAAGCGTTCAATGACTTGTAACTGCTGTTGCTGTAACTCACCATCGGGATACGCCAACGCCATTTGAACATTGGTTTGAATCATCGCAATGGGATTCCGTAATTCATGAGAAGCATCGGCGGTAAATTGTTTGAGACTCTGATACGATTCCTTGACCGGTTGAATGGCAATTCCTGATAACCACCAGCTTATTCCCGCCACACAAACCACAACCGCACTAATCCCAATAATTAAATCTAACAGCAACTGTCGGATGGGCTTAGTTACCTCAAACCAAGGATGACTGACGCGAAGATAGCCAAGGGTTTGTTTGCCTAAAGTGACGGGTTCGGTTACTTGTCGGAGAAGATACCCCGAAGCCAAATGCACCGTTTCTGTAGAACGATTTTTATGCAGCGGATAATTCAGTGATTCGGAAAAAGTTGACCACACTAATTCCCCTTGCGGGCTAAACCATTCTAAATCGATCCGGTCATCTTCCACTGTTTCAGTATCATTGCGAAAACTCGTTTCAATATCAAGACGATAGCCGTTATCGCCGGTGGCAACCGGTTGAATGACCAGGGAACGCTCAACGACTTCTACCACGTGCTTTAAGGTATCGTCAATTCGCTCAATTAGGGTACTACGAACATAAAAATAGACGCCCGTGGCAAATAGCAGCAAGAGAACTGCAGTTACTGTCGCGTACCAGAGGGCTAAGCGTCTCCGTGTGGTTTGGAACATCTTCGTACTGCGTGATGAATTCCGCATTCTAGTCGTCGGTCAGTTTTGAAATGATGGATCGAGGTGGGATGGGGGAGACAAGGAAGACAAGGGGGACAAGGGAGACAAGGGAGATAAGGGAGACAAGGAGAGTGGGTGAACCAATGACCAATGACCAATGACTAATGACTAATGACTAATGACTAATGACTAATGACTAATGACCAATGACCCACTAGAGGGTAAGGGGAAGCGATCCTTGTCTTCCCTAAGTTCCCATTCTAATTAATTACTTCTGCCGGGACATTTCCGCCCATGCCCACTTGCATTTCTTGCACGGTTTTTTTGGAGACGGAGGGGACAATTTCAAAAGAATATTGGGCCATGGCTGCTTCCACAAACCCTAAGAAGAGAGGGTGAGGCTGATTGGGACGAGAACGGAATTCCGGATGGAATTGGGTGGCAATAAAGAAGGGATGATCCGGGCGTTCAATCATTTCCACCAAGCGCCCGTCAAGAGAAGTTCCACCAATGGCGTAACCACTTTCCAAGAAGAGACTACGATAAGCATTATTAAACTCATAACGGTGGCGATGACGTTCGTAGATCACTTCCTGTTGATAGAGACTGTAGGCGCGACTATCGACATTTAAGCGGGAGGGATATAAGCCGAGACGCATCGTTCCCCCCAGATCAATCACATCCTGTTGTTCTGGCAGCAAATTAATCACTGGATTCGGAGTATCTGTATCAAATTCAGCACTGCTAGCTCGTTCCAGGTTAGCAACATTCCGTGCCCATTCTACAACTGCGCAGTGCATTCCCAAACAAAGTCCTAAGAAGGGAATATTATGAGTGCGTGCATACTCAACGGCTTGAATTTTGCCTTCAATGCCCCGAATACCGAAGCCACCGGGAACAATGATCCCACTGATATTGTTCAGGTAAGTTTCTGGGCGATTTTCTTCGATTTCCTCAGCATTCACCCAACGGAGTTTGATTTCACTACCCAGCGCGATCGCGCCGTGACGAAGGGCTTCGACTAAGGAGAGATAAGCATCGCTGAGTTGAATATATTTGCCAACAATCGCGATTTCAATCCCTTGCTTCGGACTCGCCATATTTTCCACGAGGGTTTGCCATTGCCGCAAGTCGGGTTGTCGCTGTTCTAAAGCTAATAATTCTAGGGTTTGCTGGGCTAAGCCTTCTTTTTCTAAAATTAAAGGCACTTCATAAATACTAGTGGCATCTTGGGCGGTAATCACCGATTCGACGGGGACATCGCAGAATTCAGACAGTTTTTCTTTGAGATTTTCTTCTAAAGCGCGATCGCAGCGACAGATCAAAACATCCGGTTGAATCCCAATCGAACGCAGTTCTTTTACTGAATGCTGGGTAGGTTTGGTTTTCATTTCCCCTGCTGAGGCAATCCAGGGGAGTAAAGTAACGTGCATATACAGTACATTATTACGTCCTACTTCTTTCCGAAATTGCCGAATCGCTTCTAGGAAAGGTAATGACTCAATATCGCCAACGGTTCCCCCTACTTCAGTAATCACAATATCGGGGTTGGTATTTTCAGCCACACGATGAATCCGTTCTTTAATTTCTTGGGTAATATGGGGAATCACCTGTACGGTTCCCCCTTGATAATCGCCGCGACGTTCTTTGTTAATCACTGCCTGATAGATCGAACCAGTTGTAACACTATTGAGACGTGACATGGACGTATCAGTGAAGCGTTCATAGTGTCCTAAGTCTAAGTCGGTTTCCGCACCGTCATCCGTAACGAAAACTTCTCCATGCTGAAACGGACTCATGGTTCCTGGGTCAACGTTAATATAGGGATCAAGTTTTAAGATGGAAACAGAATAGTCACGGGACTTAAACAACCGTCCTAAACTGGCAGCAACAATTCCCTTACCAATACTCGAAACGACACCACCGGTAACGAAAACAAACTTAGTCATAGCCCAATACCTCAATCTACCTGTTTTATTGTGCCACAGGTATTTTTCATCTGAAATCTTACCCTTGATGAGGTCAGATTTTCCTTACTTACTCTGGAGACACACTTTCCCCAATCCACTGCAAATAAGCGGTTAATCCCGCTTGGATCGGGAGGGCAATAATTTCCGGAACATCATAGGAGTGGAGTTCACGAATGCGCGTTTCTAATTGCGAGTAGTAATTTAAATCCGTTTTAATGATCAGCTGCCATTCCGGGTCGCTGTGGACTTCATTCTCCCAAGTGTAAACCGAATGAACCGGCATTAAGCTGACACAAGCGCCATATTTTTCTTTCACAATCGCTGACGCGATCGCGCGAGCTTGTGCTTCTGATTCTGCGGTGACTAAAACAACACCATATTGCTGGTTTGTACTCATTTTTCTTAATTAGTCATTATCTCCATAACGCCATGTGATTGGGGAGAGTTTGATAATAGTAGCTGTTCCCCTGGGGAAATTGGGCAGGTTCTAACGGTAAACTACTCATCATTTCTCCCATTTGGGGTAATTTAGCACCGTGAAGGTAAGCTTTTTCCAAATTTGTACCTTTTAAAGTTGCACCGGTGAGGTTGGCTTCTTTTAAGTTGGCTTCTTGTAAACAAGCGTGAGATAAATTGGCTTGTTCTAATCCGGCTTGGACTAAATTGGCTTGAGACAAATTGGCTTGTTCTAGGTTTGTCCAATGTAAGCGCGATCGCGTTAATTTTGCCCCTGATAAATTAACCCCTTCTAAATTTGCCCCACTGAGTCTTGCTTCTACTAAATTTGCCCCTGACAAGTCAACATTTTTTAAATTAACAACTTTGAGAAACGCTCGTTTGAGGTTCACTTCCTTTAAAGAGGCGTCTTGTAGAGAAGACCGGGTTAATCTCGCTTCTAATAGATTCGCCCAATTTAAGTTTGCTGCTTTTAAGTTCGTTTCTCGCAAATTCGCTTGATAAGCATTGACCCCACAAAGATTGGTTCGTTCTAAATTGGAGCGCTTGAGGTTAATATAAGACAAATTACCGCCACATAGCCTCGCCCCAGTTAAGATAGAATTCATCATAAAGCTGCCTTGAAAAACTGCCTTGGTAAGCTCAGCATTCTCAAAGCTACTATCGCTGAGTTTAGCGTAACTAAAATTTGTCCAATTCAACTGTGCTTCATCAAAAATTGATTTGGTTAAGAACGCCCGGGTGAAATTAACGCCGATTAAATTTGCGCCAGTAAAATCAACAGCAATCAAAGTAATTCCCGTTAAGTCGAGACCACTGAGATCGACCCCCCGAAAATCTCTTTCTCCCTGATCATAAAGCCTCAGTAAACGGCTAAGTTTCATGGATTAATTCCTTCTCTAATCTTTGTTTCACTAACACGAGTTGGCAGTTGATTACATCACTAATGGCACTAGCTATTCCCTAAATCAACGCTTCATACTTATTTTAGAATTGCGAGTATTGAATCACCAACTCTTGCTAAGTGATTTCAGAAGAATTAATAAAACTTAAATTTTTCTGCAATTGTAGGAAACCCAACGGAGAATTCTTCATCAACGATTGTCAAGTTTTAAGAATTAATTGTTAAGTTCAGAAGAAAGCATGTAAACTTTTCCATCCATTAAGATTCGTTTAATTCCTTTGGCTTCTAACTGTTCTTTGGTTTTTTGGATCATTTGACCATCAGGAACTTTAATCACTTTTTGCGAACGATTGGAAAATCGTCTAGCGACGCGATGATTATCAAAAATCGGTAATGTTTTTTGTTGCGTTTCTACACTCGGAATTTTACCCAAATCACTAAATTCTTTTAGGGGTTTGGTAATTAAATTAGCCCCGCGGTCAATAACCAAGTAACAGGTTTTAGGAAACTTTGCTTGCGATAAAGGTAAAACTTCTACTTCATTCGCTTCTGGTTTTTGATCGCGTTTGACAGTGGTTTCTTCTTCTTCCCAATCTTCCTCTTCTGTGTCTTCTAAATCATCATCATCTCCGACATCTTCCCCAAACATCGCTTTAATGACACTAAAATCAATTTCATCGACATTTTCTGTTTCGTCTTGTTCGGGAGACAAACTTGTTTTTAGACTTGTATCGCTAGCAGTCAACGATCCCTCACTTTGCTCACTTTCAGAACCATTTTCAGTTGTCTTAGCTTGAGAAATTGAGGGGGAATCTGCAGAATTAGCAGTAGAAAATTGAGGGTCTTGATTCTGAGTTTTTTCCGTTTCAGCTGAGTTTTGATGGGAAGAGGAATGAGAACGAGATTTTTGTCGGTTATGACGTTTCCTTTGAATCAAATTGATGTATTCTTCGCTTGATAAGTTATTTCTTAAAATACGACTAACCGTCGAACTACTCACCTGAAAGCGATCCGCTAAAGTCGCTGTTGTTTCATCAGTTTGACGATACAAACGGACCAGTTCTGTTTTTTCCTCATCGGAAAGTTTTCTAGGACTCATAGGTAAGCTCAGGTGATTCGGTTAATGTCGTTTCAAGAAACTTGCTTTTCCCATCCTACTATCTTTTGGGGGGGGCTGATGCTATGATAAAATATAACTTTCTGGTAAGGGTGTGTAACTCAGTGGATAGAGTAGCTGCCTTCTAAGCAGCGAGTCGCAGGTTCGAATCCTGCCACACCCGTTGATTTCGAGAATATGTAAATCAACTGACTTAAATCTGAATTACTATTGACTGGCGACATAGCAAACTTTATAACCCACATTCCGCACCCTCAACTGTCACATTGTCCATTTGGCGATCATATCAAGGGGAATTGATTGATTCCACCATCAAACTTCGGAGGAGAATCAGGGTAAATTTTTCTCGCTTCTCAT
>JAAANX010000069.1 GCA_009909085.1 Cyanobacteria bacterium GSL.Bin1
TGAACAAATACATTGTAACGTGTTTGTTAATTTTCGACCGTCGAGGTCTCAAATTACCCCGCTTTCCTCCCCCACCTGTTCCGAGGTGGGGGAGTCCCACGGATACTTTGTTGAAGTTTTTTGATAACAACTGCTAGCTTAGCCATGTCTTTACCACGAGCTTTAGCAGCTTTTACATCTTTCTTGAATTGACTGGTGATTTTTTGCTCACGCACTGGCTAGTCTTTGGTAACCACTAAAGGCTTTCCAAAAAAACGTCAATATCATCAACAGTCTCCAAGCGCTCAGGATTTTCTGCCTCTGTGATCGCAGCCAAGGTGGTCTCATTTGGAATTTCCACTGCAAAAGGCAAACCTCGACGGAGTATCACCTGTTGATAGAACATACGGATCGCCTCGGTTGACGTAATCCCCAACTCAGAAAAAATCTCCTCTGCCCTTGCTTTGAGGTTTGGGCTCATTCTTGCTTGAACTTTTGTTGTTTGAGTTTTCATAGGTAAACCCTCCTGCTAGAGCCCCCGCGCCTTTGGCGCAGGTGTGCTGAAGATAAAGCTCAATATACTGTGCTTTGTATTCCATTTGTATCACAAATTAGCACAAAGGCGCAAGCGTGATCGCCTCTTGACTTTGATAAGGTTTGTGGGGGAAATCAACATATCCTCATGCCTACAATCTAACATTCGCTTGCACTCGGACGCTCAGGTCTATAGAATGGCTGTGGGATCTTCTAAATCTCTTTCGCGCCGGTGAAGCCAGGCCGTTAGAAGTCAGATCAGTTGGAAAATAGTAAAATCTGAATTATCATCAGACCCAACAATGCAGTGCAGCGGACAGAGGCGCGATCGCGTGAGTTTTTTTATTGGCAGAAGATGCGCGATCGCTGATAGGCCGATCCATCACCAACAATGGGTAAAGCAGTAATTTCTACCGATTGAGTTTGCTGAGACAACGCCTCAATGATCCTAACGGCAATAACATCTTCACCATGACCATTGCTGAGACAGAGTAATTTCAAAATTTGATCGTTGCTTTTAGATAAATGTTCTTCTCTAAACTACCATTCCGCTTAAAAACGAGTTATCCCGCTTCTGTCACTTTCCGTAAACCAGACGCTGTAAGGCTTATGAACACTGGATTCTTCAATTTGGCTAGTAGAAAATATTTTATATTAATAATTATCAGCGCGATCGCGCAATTAGAAAAGGCTTCAGAAAATTAAATTGATTTTTCTATTCGGAGACTGACAAAAGCGGGTTATAGCGCTACGGATTAACATTAGGACATAAGTTATGGTTTTAAGAACTGATACTATCACACGACCACCGAAACAAAATGTCCTAACCTCGTTGCGTACTGCTATATGCTTTTGTTCACGAGTGAATTAGGATTGCTATATTAGTTATTTTCTTAGAGTGCTTCCTCTCTGTAATGGTGAATAATTTTTTACTTTTTTGGAGTCTTCAAACCTGTTTGAGAAAATTCTGTTACCGAGCTTTTAACTATTTTTCGGTCTCTCACTTTTGTGTACTTACTCTGCTGGGATTAATCGGATTAATTAACGCTTCTCCCGTTTTTGCCTCCTTCCTGGTTAATCCCGATTTTAGAAATGATGTCATTGCCCTTCAAGAAAAAATGAGCGTGGGTTTAGAGCAATCAACTGTTTTATCCCAAAACAAATCTCAAATTGTTAACTATCCCCCTTTATATCAACCTCAGGCACGTCAGGAAATTGAGTTATCACCAGGGTTTCATGACTATCGTCGAACTTTAGCTGTCAATTTAGGGTTACCCCGACATCCCGACCTAGTGAGAGTCACTCCCCAACTTGGACAGTATCTGTTGAAAGATGGGCGAGTTATTGTCCGAACAGTAGTAGATACTCCTGAAACCGATTTATGGATTACAGGGGACTTTAATGACTGGGATTACCCTGATGAGCGCTACAAATTGCAGGTAGATCCAGATAATCCCTATATCCGCACCATTATTTTGCCTGCATCTTCCCAGCCAGAAGGCTATCATTTACAATACTATACCTTAGTCCGTGAAACCAAGGATGGGGAAGTGTATCTAGTAACAGATCCTGCATCTAATTTGATCTCTTCCCCTGTGTTCTACCACCGGTTTATTGCGGGTACTGCTCGAGAAAATTCTCTGCGTCCTCTAGGAGAGAAGCAAATCAATCCCTTATCGGTATTTTGGTTTCCTCCTGAGGAGCAACATCAAAGAGAAGTGGATTCAACAGAGCTCCCTTATCGAACCAACATCGGAGAAACTGCTTATATCGCTCTCACCACCGATCTAACTACCTATATCTCTCAATTTGTTTGCCAGAATCCAGACTCTATCTTCTATGGCAGTTTAGGCAGAGAACATATCAATGAAACCTATCGTTTTGCCACTGAGTGCAACGTACCTCGGCATATTCGCCAAGAAGGCTACAATGCCGTTCAGTTTTATCCAAACATTGCAAATCAAACCCATGCCGACCAGCGACGACCTGAGGACAAAGTAGTTGATTGGCGATTCTGGTATCTAGTACGCCAATATATGACGACTGGTCAGTCTGATCAAGGAACTCCCAGTGAATATCGCCAAATGCTACGAGCTTTTAATCAAGCTGGCTTGAGTCTTGTGGTGGATTTTGTTTTTGCCCATAATGCCCAACCCTATGCCAATGGAGAGTTTTATCCGGAAGTACGCATGGGATTATCAGGGCAAGGTTTTTTATCCGATCGCGGTACTGAGTGGGGAACGTTACGCCCAAAATTTAATAATCCTGGCTTTCGTCTCTTGATCCAAGAAGCCTTAATCAAATTTTTCTACGAAGGCTATGAAGGCGTGCGGATTGATAATGTGGATGGGCTCAGTTGGGAACCCGGAGGAGAAAGTCTTTTGCGAGATTTGGCTTGGGAGATGATGTTGCGGGATCCTAGTTTTCAAATTATTGGTGAGATGTATTCTATGTTTGATGACCGCGTGATTTCTGCTGCCCATCCTTTAAGCGTTGGCAAAAGCGGATCTGGATTAACCGTGGGATATACTGATGACTTTAATGCACGCCTGTCCAAAATTATTCGTAAAAATCCAGACGAGTATTCCTTATTTCAAATCTCTAAGTACTTGCGTAACCCTTGGCGTTGGTTTGATGTCCACGGCTGGCGGCCGGATGATATTAATAATATTCGAGATTACGATGATATCCACGGTCAATATCCCGTTGAGAAATTAGCGACAGGTTGGGAACACTCAGAAGGCAAACTCATGGCATTTACTGCTCTCAAGCTGAGTGCCGGCAGCTATTATATTGATTCGGCACAGGTTTTTACCTTGCAGAGGGGTAACTTAGCCACGAACGGGGCTGTGGTTTGGGAAAATTTGAGTAATCCTGGAATTGCAAAATTCCATCAAGCAATAGTAGACTTCCGCTCTTTAATCGCCTCTGATGCTTACCATGCCTGGTATAACCAACATAATCATCATGAAAAGTGGCTGGATGATGTGAACAAAGTGGTTACCTTTGAATACTGGGATCCCGCCCAGGATCGACGCCGGTTCATCGTCATTAATCTAACAGAGTCCACCCATCCCATCTACTCGATTAATCATGTCGCTCTCCCTCAAAATACTCGGTTTGAAGTCGTCCACCGTTCTGGAGTAGAGCAGTATTTAGGTCCATTACCGAATAGTGCCATTGGTGAAATAATCAGCGTCAGAGGGGAGCTCAACCAGAATCATCAGGTTACTATTCCTCAGGGATTACAACGCTATGAGGTCGTCGTGATGGACCAAGTCAAGGAAGAAGTTGGTCTTCTAGCTGATGGGAAAAGCTTGATCCTCGATTAGCAATAAAATAAAAATAGTTACCGATATTAGAGTCATTAAACTTGAAACAAGCATAGCCGGGGACAAGTATCCACTTTAAAAAATGGCTTGACAACCTTGGGGGATCAGCTCGTTTTGGGTAATTTCTTTGATTGCAGCCACGACATCGTCAGTGGTATACAATCGCACATCAGGATATTTTTTGGGCAAACGGGACTCTAGCATCGTCTGGAAAGAGTGATTGGGAAAGAATAAAACTTCAGCCTGACCTTCGTTTCCGATCGCGGCGTTGACTTCACCATACTCTTGTAAGAAAGATAAGCAAATCTGGGTAATCTCCTCATTCCCTGTCAACCGACCTTTGACTTGTTCACCGAGTCGCGCTTTGAAAGCAAATGCTGTAATCTCCATTGTTGATCTCCATATTAAATTTAATTAATATACATCAATATTATACGTGATTCATAAAGATTAAAAGGTGAGGAGAAAGACACTTTTTCATTAGGGTTAAGGAAGCAAACGAATGTCTAGCGATGCGCTCGTTCAGCTTGCGGCGAAGCTTAGAGCCTTTAGAGCTGGCTTCCCGCTTTGCCTGAAGCTTAGCTAGCTTCTGTATTGTCCGGCCAAATCTGCGTAACTTGGGTTAATGTCTGGCAATTATAATCAACGGACATCTCTTTTTTATTAGATCTTCTTGTCAATTTTATTGGTGATTAATATCACTTAATTTGTTCTTAAAAAATCGGCATGAGTTTCAATATTTACCTTCTCGATCATTTCCCTATTCCTAAAAACAATAACGTGCAAAATTATGCTTTCCAGCGATAATTCAAAGGGAGCGACAACACGGATAAATCATAACATTTCTTTAACCTCATTATACTCTCCCGTTCCTTCTAATTTATGGAGAAAACGACTCTATTTTTGTCAACTTTCTATGAAATTACCTTAACCTTAAGTAGCTATTTTGTTAATTTTTTCTTAATCTTAATTTCATCAGTACAAAATAACATAAATTTCAGTTATTTTTTTTCATCTAAGAGATTCAATAACTATGATAATTGCGTTTCTTATTGTTTTAGTAGTGACAGCGATTAGTCTTTTAATTATTTCTAAGTTACCAATTGAAATTGAGATTAATAGTCCCGTAGATGCTCTAATAGATTGTTAAAATTATATAAAATTGTTAGGTAATTTCTCTTGAAATGGATGTATAATTTTTGGTGTATTCACCAACTAACATAACTTTATTAAAAACTGAATAGAACCTAAATCAAAAGCTAATACATAATCAAGTTGATTGAACCTTTTTATTAGCTTATTACCGCGGTGATTATGCTGTTTGAGCAGCAATTTTACCGAATAATATATAGTGATTAGCCACGAAACCTTATTCTTCTTTCAAGATGAATTTGATTAGTTAATCTTTTAGGTTGAGTCTATCAAATTACTTTGAAATGATGAGTTTACTTCTGGAGAGTAATAGGGATAAAACTTATTTTGGGGGTGGCTAGGGTCTAGTGACTGCTTTTGCCACTGCAGTCATTATATTGAATCTGCTGGCTAGAAATATAGCTATTCGCTCTTCAAAACAGTGTCAATAAAATCAGGAAGAACAATCATGGTGGAAAGTATTGAAAGCAATCGTGCAGCAGCGGCAGCAACGGTTGAAGACGACCGCACGGGATTGAGTATCCCCACCTTGCGCCGCGCCCTAGCCGACAACCTGTTTTACATTCAGGGAAAGTTTCCGCGCATTGCCACGCCAAACGACTACTACATGGCTCTCGCTTATACCGTGCGCGATCGGCTCCTGCAGCGTTGGCTGAGTACCATCCGCACCTACTTAGACCAGAACGTCAAAGTCGTCAGTTATCTCTCGGCCGAATTCTTATTGGGACCTCACCTAGGCAATAACCTGATTAACCTTGGCATCTACGAGCAAGTGCAGCAAGCCGTCACCGAGTCCGGTCTAGATTTACCAACGCTGCTCGCCCAAGAAGAAGAGCCTGGGTTAGGGAATGGAGGATTAGGACGACTTGCCGCATGCTATCTCGAATCCTTAGCCACCCTAGAACTCCCTGCCGTCGGCTATGGGATTCGCTACGAATTCGGCATTTTTGACCAGGAAATTCGCGACGGTTGGCAAGTTGAAATTACCGATAAATGGCTCCAGTACGGCAATCCCTGGGAAATTGCTCGTCCT
>JAAANX010000070.1 GCA_009909085.1 Cyanobacteria bacterium GSL.Bin1
GAGAGAAAAACTCAGAGAAATGTTGAACAGCTTAACAACTGAAGTGATTGCTTCGGTAACGGGTTGGCAATTTATTTTGGAAGCACTATCTGTAGCAGGTATTTAGCAAATTGGTATTAGTCATACAGAAGTTGTCCAGACAAATCGCGATCGCAGAACTGAAAAGCGCGATCGTTGTGGTGAGGGAATAATGACTAACAAAGCAGTGCAGTGGACAGAGGCGTGATCGCTGGAGGAAGGCGCGATTCCTGTTTGTTTGAATGAGAGGGAAGGAGCGCGATCGCGCTTTTCGATTCGGTGCTAGAAGCGATCGCGCCTTTGTAAAATTAATATAGGGCTTAAACATATTGGGATAGGAAAATGTCAGAATTATTAGAATCAGTAATTGAGTAAGTGAAACAACTTTCGCCCTCTGAGCGCGATCGTATTGCAAAACTTATTCTGGGAGACCTTGAACCCAACAAAAACTTTGATCATCCCCAATTATTGAATAAGGTTCAATCCTAAACGATGAAACCAACCTAATCCAAAATACTCCCCAATCTGAGGAGTATTCGACAACTAGCTAAGACTAAGCGTTAATGGTTGTCTTTGTCAGTTAAATCGGATAGATGAACTCTAACCATTTCAATATAGCCTTCATCTTCGGCTGCAGCAGGGGATAATTCGCCAGCAGCGATCGCCCGATTGACTAAATCTTCAGCATCAATCTGACTGGTTTCATAAGCTTGTTGAAGCCGATAGTAACTAGGAACTCCTTCTGATTCCAATCTACCTCGATAGGCAGCAGAAACTAAATCAAACGCTGCCGTACTCCGAACATTGCGTTGATTCTGGGTATAGGCTTGTTCTGCTTCCGATTCCGAATTGATGGTTTCAGCTTGTGCTGCTGGAACAACGCCAACAGTCATTAGTAAAGCGCTAAGGGTGCCGAGTGTTAAGTTACGCATCACTCTGATCGACCTCCTCTTTTTCTTTGCTTCATTTTCTAGGTTAAGAAAAGGTTATCAACGATGACTTCCCACTGATGAAATATATCTCCCGCTTCTAAGAAAAACAGCTTCTGTCATTCAAAATAGGCAGTAAGTTATATCAGTTACAACCAAACGGTATTTTCTCTAAAACAAGTTGGTTGAGAAGATCAGTAAGAAACGAATGCCTCAACACCCCCAACTGCGCGGGTAGTTCACACATAGTTGACGTAATCTGCGGTTAAGTCTAACTCGGTATTAGCAGTAATGGCGATTAAATCTTCTTCCCCATCAAAGATGCCAAGCCCAGAGATACTATTAATTTCGATGTCATTCACCGTGTAATCAGAAGCACTACCCTTCAGTTGTAGGATGTCTTTCAACGGATCGAAGTCAACCAGCCAAGCGTAATCTTCCTCTCCCGCATTACTGTACAAAACACCCTTGTCATTCCCTAAAACAAACTGATCTTCTCCAGCACCACCGATGAGTGCATCAATATCGGTAGCAGATAAAGTGGTTCCCACTAACGTATCATTGCCTTGTGCCCCCTTGAGTTCGTCAAAGTCTTCCCCTCCATCCAAAGAGAAAATCGTTGCCCTCACCGCCATTGAGGGCATCTGTTCCGCCATCACCAAAAATCCGATCTTCTCCTTGACCCCCGAGAATTAAATCAGCATTGTCACCCCCAGAAAGGATATCATCATCGGCATCACCACTAATAAAATCCATGCCACCGTTGCCAAAAATCCGGTCATTGCCTTCACCGCCATTGATAAAATCATTATCTGATCCGGCTTGAATAACATCATCACCGGCATCGCCATTGAGAAAGTCATTTCCTGAAAGGACATCATTGCCAACGCCACCATTAATTACATCCTCATCGAGACCACCATCAATGAAGTCATCACCGGCATCTCCGTTAAGAAAGTCCTGTCCCGCCGGATCGAGAAGCGAATCATCACCCTCATTACCACTGAGGAAATCTTGCCCCTCGCTTCCTAATAAGAAATCGCTTTCTGGTGTTCCTTGAGATGGGTTATTAAATTGGGTTTCAGTTTCCGTTGGCGGATTGACAGGATTTAAAGTCGTTTCACTACTAAGTTTGAAATCTTCTGCACCAATCTGATCCGGGGAAACGAATAGTACAGCAGCAATCTGTTCTCCTGTTTGGGCAATGTTAATTGACGAACCAAATAAAGCAGGTAAAATGTCTAGATCATCAAAGGTTAAGCCTTCTTCTAACAAGAAGAAATCTTCGCCAGCGGTAAAATCTTGGATATCTTGAATACCACCGGAGGCAAGGAAAAAGTCATCTTTTCCCCCGCCACCAAAGGAAATATTAATGCCCGATCCACCAATGATGAGATCTTTTCCAGTATTACCAATCAGTAAATCGTTGCCAGCACCGCCATCTATAAGGTTGTTGCCATTACCCGCGCGGAAGAAATCATTACCAGCACCACCGAGTAAGATATCGTTACCACGACTCTCTAAATTAAAGAAGAAATCATTGCCCTCATTTCCTTTAACGAGATCATCCCCATTCCCATCGGCTAGGAAATCGTTACCCAACCCTCCGGAAAAGATGTCTTTCCCATCACCCCCAACTAGCAAGTCATTCCCTTCCTTACCAAAAACAATCCCGTTGAGTGTTCCTTGAGAACCATCGTAGTCATCATTCCCTGCACTTAAAACAACATCGCCATTAATCGTGCCGCCATTAACCACACTAATGCTACCTTCTGCTTCAGCTGCCGTGATCGCGAGGGGTCCATTTTCCGTTAGACCGCCTTGAATTGTGCCGGTATTAATAATACTGCCATTGAGTTCAGTCCGATTTTCTATTAATACAGTTGCTCCCTTTTCTGCTGCCAAAACACCAGAATTTTCAATATTGCCATTGAAAATAGATGTTTCTGCTTCTGAAGCCTCTACCCAGTAGAGGCGAACTGCAGCCGCTTGGTTGGCTTGGTTATCTGGCGCACCATCAGGTAAGCCGCGACCTTGCACAACGCCTTGGTTAATCACTACCCCACTGACTTCTGCACCCAGTTCTAAGGAAATCGCATCGCCATTATTCCCTTTGCCAACATCAATAATGCCTTCAGAACGGTTTTCAATGAAAAAGGTGTTAGCGGTCACGTCTCCATAAACGGTTCCATTGCGAGGATCGGCCGTGGAAAAAATGTGACCGAGATTGATCAGTGTCACTTCATTACCGCCAATATTAACAGGGCGGCTATCACTCGTAATTACGCCATGGTTAAAAATGATAGCCGAGGCTTCACCACCATTGGCCACATTAATGCCATTAAAATCGCCGTGAATCGTGCCTTGATTATCGATAATTGTATTGGTTCCTTCAACTTGAATTGCTGTATCGTTTCCATCAAGGTTGTCGTCAGTATCAGTGCTATTAATTCTTCCTTCGCGATTAATAAAAATGCGGTTCAAATTGCCCTGAGTTATGACCGATGGCGTATCGTTAGTTATGAGTTTTCCGAAGACATTGAGAGAGTCACCCAATTCGTTTAAAAGAATCGGTGTTGTATTTGTTTCATCAAGTGCAATATTAAGATTATCCATTAAACTAGGCTCCGAAAATGTTGATGACTCTATTTTTAAAATGATTTTCGGTCACCGTCGATGGAGAAAAATTAGGGAGTTAAACAAGCCCAAAAAGCTTAACTTTTCTACACTAGATTCAAAATTAAAGGCTCATAAAGTTCTTTAAAGCCCTAGCAGAGTCCATTAAACAACTGGGGCTCTGTAATTAGCAATTCTGTTAAGATGACGTTCAATCTTCTCGCGACTTTTCCCAAAATAATCTGAGCAGAACTTAGCCATTTTTTAACTTTCTCAATCCCATTTTCACCGTTGTACTGGGCAAGATAAATCTCTCTGAGTTCTTCTTTTAGTTCATAAGCAATCCTCAAGCAAGGTGACTCTTTAAGGAGTTCCTCTAACTCTCCTGTTTCTTCCTCAGTTAAATTGTCAACTGATCTCGGATATTTGGTAGAAGTTGACTCAGGATCGAGTTAAGCAAATGCAACCTGATTTAGGGATATTAGCTAACCTGGAACGACCGAACGCAATCATTACCAGTATTGCTAAGCCAGACTCTCGTTTCGACATTGTTTCTCGTTTTTTCGCTCCTGGTTTGGGCATTCTTGAAGATCCCGTTACCGGCGCCGCTCACTGTGTGTCGGGTCCCTATTGGTGTCGTCGCCTCCAGCAGGATACCCTTTTGGCCTATCAAGCCTCTCCCCGGGGCGGTGTCGTTAAGGTTGCCTACGATGGCAGCGATCGCGTTGCTCTCAGCGGTCAAGCGGTGATGGTGTTTCGTGCCGAAATGATATGACTCATGGATTATAGCTCAGTGCTATAAACTAAAAATCAGAAAATCCTATTGCAGGTCAGGTTATGAAGCTCAATCCAGATGTGGTGCGCCAAGTGTCAAACGCGATCGCGATTTTTACGGCGTTTGGTGTCAATATTTTTGCAAATGTTAAACCCATTGGGGGCTTAACTTTAGGGGAAATTTCTAATCAATTATTTGCAGATGTTTTAATCACACCAGCTCGTTATGCGTTTGCAATTTGGGGAGTGATTTATTTAGGATTGTTTAGTTTTGCGATTTATCAAGCGCTACCCAGTCAACGAAAAAAAACGATTTTACAGGGCATTAGTTATTGGCTGGTTACAGCGAGTGTGGCACAAATTATTTGGATATTTGTCTTTCAATTGCGCTTTTTTACCGGGTCATTTTTAGTCATG
Organism: Cyanobacteria bacterium GSL.Bin1; assembly: GCA_009909085.1. NCBI lineage: Bacteria > Bacillati > Cyanobacteriota > Cyanobacteria bacterium GSL.Bin1. The sequence continues at coordinate 4,755 of JAAANX010000070.1, forward strand.
TTACTGATTTTATTGCCCTTACTTCGGGTCTATTCTCACCTCAATGGTCAGGAACAAAAACTGCCCTGGCGAGACCGTTGGTTTGTTCAAATTCCAATTAGTATTTATGTAGCTTGGATTAGTGTGGCAACCGTGGTTAATGGCGCAGTTGCTCTTACTGCTGCTGGTTGGGAAGGGTGGGGAATTCCTGCAGAGATTTGGACAGTAATGATGATGGTCATTGCGGGTGCCATTGCACTGCTGATTAATTTCTTCAACCGAGATGTTGCCTTTACTGGCGTTTTTATTTGGGCATTGATCGCGATCGCGCTTCGGCACCAAGAGCAGTTACCCATTTTTATTACAGGAATAATTTTAGCGATCTTTTTGGGGAGTTTAATCCTCTGGAATTTCCGTCAACAGCCTAAGCAAACTCCTCTCTCCTAAAAAAGAGAGGAACAGCCGTACTTCTCGTGTTAGTCTGAAAGGTAACCTTAACTTTTCTCCGCTTTTTTTAGCAATCATTGGTGAACTAGCCTAGAAAATTTTGTTGTTATGGCAAATCATTCTCTTCCCTCCTCAGAAAAAACAGCAAATGCCAGCGAAGCCTCTTGGTCTCCCCCGCTTAGCAAAAGAATCTTACGATTTTTCGGTTGGCCGTTTTGGGCAATCATCGTGATGGTGACGTTTGGCGTAACTGGCTATGCCGCTACTTCTGCCTTACTGAGCTTAAATACGCCCAAAGGGTGCAAATCGATCTATTGGCCATTAGCCTCTGGTGCTAGACGCTTATACTGCGCACAAGTGGAAGCCAAAGAAGGCGATGCAGAAAATTTAATTGACGCGATCGCGTTAGTCTCTCAACTTCCCGAAAACCATCCCCTACGTGCAGAAATCGATAAAAACATTAAACTCTGGTCAGAGGAAATTTTAGTTTTAGGAGAAAGACAGTTTCAAGCCGGAAATTTAGAAGCAGCAATGGCAATTACGAATGATATTCCTTCTGGAGTTGCTGCCAAAGAGGTAATTGAGGAAAAAGTGCAACGGTGGCAAAAAATTTGGGAAAAAGGAGAAGCCATTGAAAAAGATGTAGAAGAGCGGTTAAAGCAAGCAGAATGGAATTTAGCCTTTGAAGAAGCGGGAAGACTCGTTGATCTCGATAATGAATATTTAGCGAATCGTCGTTACACGGAATTAGTAGCAACCATTCAACAAGCCAAAATTGAAGGGGCAGTTCTGCAAGAAGCTTGGGAGATCCTTGATCAAGGAGGACTCAAAAATTTACTAACAGCCCTCGAAAAAGCACAGACCATTGACGCCGACAGTTACTCCTACGATGGTGCGCAAAAGCTGATTACAACAGTCGGAGAAACCTTAATGAGAGAGGCATACAACAATCTCAATCAACGTCGTTGGAAGACTGTTTTAGAGATTACCCAAGCCATTCCAGAAAGCTTTGATTCTGAGTTTGATTTAGAGGAAGAAGTAACGGATTTAAGACAAATTGCCCTAGCGGGTTTAGAAGCCGAATCTGGTAGCATTGGCGGCTTGAGACAGGCAATTGCCCAAGCTGAAACAATCGTTGAAAAACGTCCCCTTCACGAAGAAGCACAACAATTGATTGCCCGCTGGGAAAAAGAAATAGATGATGTAGAAATTTTGAATCTTGCCAAAGGTTACGCCAGTGGGGGGACAACCGCCGATTTACGGGCAGGAATAGACAAAGCTGATGAAGTGCCCAGAGGCAACCCTCGCTATCAAGAAGCACAAGTATTGATCAATGAGTGGAATCGAAAAGTGCAAACCATTGAAGATCGACCGATCCTGAATCGCGCTACCGAAATTGCTCGTGACCGAAACATTAGTGCTTATGAATCTGCCATTGCCGTGGCTCGAAATATTAGCCCGAACCGTGCTCTTTATGAAGAAGCCCAAGATAAAATTGCCACTTGGCGCGACAAAATTGAACGGATTGAAGATCAACCCATTCTTGATCGCGCGATTCGATTGGCGAATCAAGGAAGCCTAGAACGCGCGGTTGTAACAGCCGAAAAAATTGCTCCCAATCGGGTTCTCTATCAAGACGCCCAAGGCAGAATAGAAGATTGGCGCGACAAAATCGAACGGATTGAAGATCAACCCATTCTTGATGAAGCAACGGAACTGGCAAAGCAAGGAGAGTTAGAAGAAGCGATTCTAACCGCGCAACAGATTAACTCGAACCGTACCCTTTATCAAGAAGCCCAAATGAATATCCGTAGCTGGCGCAATGATCTCGCAGCACGAGAAAATCTGCGGGAAGCCAGTCAAATTGCTGAAGCAGAAACTGTGGATGCGTTAACACGAGCGATTAAAAATGTTACGCAAGCCTTTAATTCTGAAACGTATCGTTACCAAGCCGAACGACTCCTTAATCGCTGGAGTGAGCAAATTTACGAAATGGCACTGCAACGAGCGAGTGAAGATAATTTAGCGAGCGCCATTCGCATTGCTCAACAGATTCCCTCCCAAAGCAATCTTTACCAAACCGCTAAAAACAAAATTGAACGCTGGCAAGAAGAATTAACGGTTAATTCTGAACAGACCAGTGCGGATGATAACTAAGAGGATTTTTCTTCTCTCAACCACTTGATGCCAGTCTGTATGGCTAGTAAGAATAAGCCCACAGCAACTAAAATAAAGACGGCAGTGGCTAATACCCCAACCCCCATCACTAAGGTGCGGACAGCAACGGCAATCGTAGCGGCGGTTTGATTCGTATCAGGAAGCGGTTGTTCGGCATAACGCGCAATAATCGCTTGCGTTAGACGATAGAGGGGAATGCTCAAGCCGCCGGCAATGAGTGCCCCCAATAAAGCATTTCTAAATGTAACTGCATGTGAAGAAGAAGTTGGTTCTGTCATTAGTGGTTTCGGAATAATTAACTTCAGTAGTCGTTAAACTGGGAAAATAGCAAAAATTTGGTGTGACAATCGTTAAGGAATCTTATTCGCATTATGCGTGTCTATGTACTGTTATTCAATACCGGTAGTGAAAACCAAGGCATTCACTCCTTAAAGATGGGCGATCGCGATATTGTATTAATGTTTGAGTCGGAAGACGATGCGACTCGCTTTGCCCTCATGCTAGAAGCGCAAGACTTTCCTGAACCCAGGGTAGAAGAAATTGATGCTGATGAAATTGAAGCCTTCTGCGCTGATGCGGGGTATGAAGCCCGACACATTCCGCAAGGAGAACTGATTACGCCCCCTGACAATACGGTGGAGCAAATGGATTGGAATTTAGAAGAGAAAACGAATGCCTCTGAATCCGCAAGCAGTGATAATTTAGATGAGGTCCGTCGTCGTCTTGAAAATTTATTGTAAATCAAACTTATGGCTTCCTCTCGCGGTCATCTCTTAACGGAACAGAATAATCCCAATAGTGGCAATCTCGACCAACTCTCGAGCGTTGAAATCGTTGAACTATTTAATCGGGAAGATGCACAAACCCTCACTGCTATTGATCAAGCCCGTCATCAACTGGCACAAGCCATTGATTTGGTCAGTGAGGCGCTAAAAGCAGGAGGACGATTATTTTATGTTGGGGCAGGAACTAGTGGGCGTCTCGGGGTTTTAGATGCCGCCGAATGTCCGCCCACGTTCTGCACGCCACCGGAGTGGGTGCAAGGGATTATAGCTGGCGGAGAACAGGCGCTCGTTAAGAGTTCCGAAGACTTGGAAGATCGTGCTGTTGATGGCGAAAGCGCGATCGCGCAACATGAAGTGAATGCTCAAGATGTTGTGGTTGGGATTACTGCGGGTGGGACAACGCCCTATGTTCACGGTGCTTTGCAGGCTGCCCAGCAGCGAGGGGCAAAAACGATTTTTCTGGCTTGTGTCTCTGCTAAAGAAGTACCTGTGCAAGTTGCGGTTGACATTCGCTTATTAGTCGGTCCAGAAGTCTTAGCCGGTTCCACCCGCTTGAAAGCGGGAACCGCCACGAAAATGGCACTGAATATTCTCTCGACGGGGGCCATGGTGAAACTGGGAAAAGTCTATGGCAATCGCATGGTAGATGTCGCAGTGACCAATGAAAAATTGCGCGATCGCGCCTTGCGGATTCTCCAAGACTTGACCCCCCTCTCGCGGGAGGAAGCGGCTCTCTTACTAGAAAAAAGCGGCAATCGCGTTAAAATAGCCCTCCTCATGCAATGGGAAGGCCTCACGCCAGAAGAAGCGGAAAAACGAGTGCATTCCTCTTAAGCGAGCAATTTGTCGGTTTCGATTTTCCTTTCAACCTCTCTTTAGCGAGCAACCCCTTTTGAGGGCTCGGAATCGAGTTGTTTAAACTGGTAAAAACGATACAAAGTATAAATATCGAACCATCCTGCAACGAGGGCTAAGGTTAACCCAATTACAATGACACCTCCCCAAACCGAGCCAGCGCCAAAGATACTTAAAAATGCCAAGAGTTGGTTCAGAGTCACTTCGCCAACGCTTTCTAAGCCCGGAAAGTAGCTAATTCCGAGCGCGATCGTTAATAACCCTAAAACCAGCATTACGGGAAGCGCAAAACTAATCACCACGGTTACAACGAAAGAACTTAATAAATTAGAGAGTCGTTTCATCATCATCTCAGAAGTTAACCTTTCTAGTGTTCGGTTTCCTTATCGAGAAACTACCCACTACCATAGGGGAACTTACCCAGATTGAGCGTAAAACGTCAGAAATCTTAAATCTTTATTAATAAACTTGTTGAAGTTGGGTAACAAATCTGGTTCTCTATGACAAAATCATTCCCTCATCGCTGTTCTAGCAAGCCAAGAAAATATTAAATTCTATGTATAATGATTGAGTTATAAATTCTTTTGCCAAGGCGAATTTTTCCGGAATGGGTAATGTTTCCCGACTCCTAATATTCATTTGGTATAGGCTTTGCTTAAGCTGTATGAGCAATTTGGGATTTATAAAGATAGCAAAATGGCTTTACTAGTTTCAACAAGGTCCTTACTCGTGAGTTTCAGTTTGCATCGCCGCTTGAAAGACCTGTTTGGCAAATTGGGGATTTTCCCGCATCCGGCGGAAAAGGGTGGGCATATTTTCATAATGTTCCCGCAGCAGCGATTCATCTTGCTGGGGAATTCGACCGGCTAAGAAGATCAGCTTTTCTTCGTCTAAGGCTAAATGGCGGGCTAAAGCACGAATGACGTCTTCTTTGGGAGGATAGTCTGCCCGGTTATTTTCCAATTTAGATAGATAAGTAAAGTCTAATTCGAGGAGCTTTGCTAATTCTCTTTGACTGTATCCTTGGTATTTTCGCGCTTGACGAATCAGTTGACCAAATTGTTGATTCACTGTATCTTGACCTCCTTAAGTTTTCACTATAGCCTGACTTGAATAAAAAATCAATTTTTACCAGCCCAGCTAATGGTAAGGAGTTCCCCTTTTTTTGCTTAATCTTCTCAATCAACCTGGGGAATGATGTTCCACCAATTGGCTTTTGGGGGAGAGCAGTAGGAGCCGATATTAGACTTCTTGACTATTTAGTAACTTCCGATGGGTTTCGTTTACCCAGACCCAAGTTTTTCAAGGATCTCGAAAGCGAGCTTAAATTGCTGCAAAAGAGATTAGCTAGAAAGAAGAAGCGGTCGAAAAATTACGAGAAAGCTAGAAAGAAAATAGAAAAACTCCACTTATCGCGAGTGAACTTTTAACCGAAAAGGTTACTTAACGGAAGACGCGATCGCGCCCTCAAATGGCTCTCTCATCGCTGCTAAAGGAAGAATGAAATGGGAATTAATCTTTAATTCTTCTCCTTGTACCACCCCAATTTGTTGCCAAAACTCTCCTAAGTGTTGTTGTAAAAAGGCTTCCCATTGTTCTTGTGTCTCAGGAGGCACAGCAACCAAAATTCGACTTGCCCCCTCCCCAAATAAACACTCATCCCAACGTTGATTTGCATGGGGAGAAAGGGTAACCGTCACCCCTAAATTACCGGCAAGACAAGCTTCCGCTAAGGCAACGGCAATTCCACCTTCAGCACAATCATGGGCCGAGTGAATCAAGCCTTGTTTAATGCCCTCGCGGCAAGCCAATTGCACTTGTTTTTCTAAGTCAAAATCAAGCTGAGGCGGTTTCCCAGCAACAGTTTCATGAATGGTCGCAAGGTATTCCGAACCGCCTAAGGTTACGGTTTCTCCACCTAAAAGATAAACGCGATCGCCGGCTTGACGCCAGCCTTGTCCACACACCTGGCGCACATCTGCGACAACCCCCACCATGCCAATCACTGGTGTGGGATAAATCGGTTGTGGATTGCCTTGGTTATCAAACGTTTCATTGTAGAGAGAGACATTACCGCCAGTAACTGGGGTGTTTAATTGCCGACAGGCTTCGGCAATTCCCTCACACGCTTTTGCCAGTTGCCAATAGCCAATAGGTTTTTCCGGACTGCCAAAATTCAAGTTATCGGTAATCGCCACCGGTTCTGCGCCCACACAACTTAAATTCCGTGCTGCTTCTGCTACTGCTAATTGTGCCCCCCCATAAGGGTCAAGATAAACATAGCGTCCATTACAGTCTGTGGTTGCGGCAACCCCTTTGTAAGTTTCCACTGATTCGGTTTGAGGACGTACGCGAATTACGGCGGCATCAGCCCCACCAGGGAGTAAAATCGTATTGTTTTGTACTTGCTGATCATATTGGCGATATACCCAAGCTTTAGAGGCAATGGAGGGAGTGGCAAGGAGAGTTAAGAGAATCTCTGACCAGGTTTGACCGTTAATCCCCTCTTCATTACAAGGGGGCAAAGACACACTGGTCCATTGCCAAGCGGTTTGGGTATATTCAGGTGGTTCCGAGAGAATTTCTCGTTCGTAGAGTGGTGTATTTTCCGCTAAAGCCGCAGCGGGAATTTCCGCAGCCACTTTCCCTTCCTGGAGGATGCGCACAATCGGATCGCTAATCACTTCGCCTGCCACAACCGCGTGCAGTTCCCACTTCTGGAAAATATCAATCAGTTCTTGTTCCCGTCCTTTTTCCGCAACGAATAACATCCGTTCTTGGGATTCAGAGAGGAGATATTCGTAAGCGGTCATCCCGGTTTCTCGGTGGGGAATCCAGTCTAAATTGAGTTCAATGCCCACGCCGCCTTTTTCTGCCATTTCTGAGGTGGAACAGGTTAACCCGGCTGCCCCCATATCTTGTGCTGCGACAACAGCACCGGTTTTAAAGGCTTCTAAACAGGCTTCAATTAGGGATTTTTCCAGAAAGGGATCCCCCACTTGTACCGCCGGGCGATCATCCGCAGAATCTTCGTTTAGTTCTGCACTGGCAAAACTGGCGCCTCCCATCCCATCGCGTCCGGTGGTGGAACCGACATACAGAACGGGATTGCCAATGCCAGACGCTCCAGCCTTGACAATGTCTGGGGTTTCCATTAATCCCAGTGCCATGGCATTCACCAGGGGATTACCCGCATAAGCGCTATCAAAATATACTTCACCGCCAACCGTGGGAACACCAACAGAGTTCCCATAATGACTAATCCCTTCCACAACGCCGGTAAAAATGCGGCGAGTGCGAGGATTGTCTAGCTTGCCAAAGCGTAGCGAGTTGAGAATGGCAATGGGACGCGCGCCCATGGTGAAGATATCTCGAAGGATCCCACCGACGCCAGTGGCTGCCCCCTGAAAGGGTTCCACGGCAGATGGATGATTATGGGATTCAATTTTGAAGGCGAGACGTAAACCGTCGCCCAAGTCAATCACTCCAGCATTTTCGCCGGGTCCTACGAGAACGCGATCGCTGCTGGTGGGAAATTGCTTTAACAGCGGACGCGAATTTTTATAGCAACAATGTTCCGACCACATGACACCAAACATCCCCAATTCCGCTTGATTCGGATGTCTGCCTAGTCTTTTAACGATTTCCTCGTATTCTTCGGGCTTAATGCTTTCTGAGGCAATTTCGTCTGGGGAGAAGGGTGCAGCGTCGATGGCAGTCATGAATGATCGTACAAATCCGGGACAGAGCTTATTGTAGCAGGAGAGTGTAATTATTTTAGGGATCGGTATTGTTTTTTCAGAATAGCAGAGGAGGTCTGAATTGACTTTAATTATTGTTTCAACTTAATCCAACTCTCCTCTCTCTGTCGTTGGGAAACCCAACCAGAGTAAGCAGCTACAAAAGTTGCGCCAATCCTCCTCAAAGTGCTCAGTAACCTCAATCGACTTGTAAAAGGGGTTCATGGGGATTAGGACTGGTAGAGTTGCTGGAAGGGGAAGTGAGGGAAGATGCCTGAGTAGATTGATATCCGGCTATGATCAAAGCGAGTAATAACCCAACCACAAATCCGGCTAAAAATGTCCAACCGTGAGACGGGTATAACGAACAAAGTAAACGCCGATCGCGCCCGTAAATTTGGACTGACCAGCCTTGATCAATCTCGTCTTTTATAGAATACTTCATGAGTTTTTTCTCCTTAGTTTAGTTGAGTCAAGTTGGTTCATTGTGTACGTTCCTTGCTGATCGAATGTGTATGGCGGTGGCGGGCACTTACTTGCCTGCCGCTACGGAATATCTCGCAGAAATTCACTTGTGAAGGGAGAGTGTCTCAAGGAGAGAGACGGGGTCGCTCAAACCTGACATTGATGTCGAGCAGAAGACAGACATCTATGCTTTCGCCTTGAACGATTTTTTACGTTTATATTTAAATTTGCTGCGACCATTGGTCGCAGATTACACCTTTCCTTTAGGAAGATGCCTGATGCGGTCAGAACTTGTGCGCGTGCAGGACCTCGGCCTCACAGAGATAGGTGATACCCGAATAATCCTCGAAAAACTGCGCTGCCACCTCATCCGAAATCTTCAGAGCCATCTCCCGAGTGGGAGTGAGCACCT
>JAAANX010000071.1 GCA_009909085.1 Cyanobacteria bacterium GSL.Bin1
TTGTTGATTATTTGGGTAGATGCGATAAGTGTAGTTTAGAATCATAGCTTCATTTTACCACATAAATAACTTATTGGTAAATGTTGATTTCGGGGTATCGAACCTCCTCACTAAAGCTCCGGTCAATCAACGGCGAGACTCCAACGCAGCGACGCAGGAGCGAAGCGACGAGGAAGTGAGGATATCCCGACGCTGAATCAGAGATTACAGCGCGGGACTTATGTTCTCGCGCTCTTGCCAGTTAACTAATTTCAGAAGGCGGAGAGTTTTCAACTTCGGATGCGGGAAGGGGACGTTGCCGAGGATAATGACCAGGAGGCGGCGTTAATTCCTTCCCAGTAAACCAGCCATTTGTACAAAATTGAGGAAGAATTTCTTGGATAAATGCTTCTGCTGCTTTAGAACGATAGCGATTGGGATTAATAATTAAAGAGAGCGTTCGTTTGACCACAACCTCTTCAATGTTAATCCGGTAGAGGGTCCCCATTTGCAGTTCTTTTTCAATGGCAGAAATGGAGGCAAAGGCAACCCCTAATCCAGATTGAACAGCATTTTTAATCGCTTCAATGGAATTTAATTCCATTTCAATGTTCAGACGCTTTGGATTAATGCTCGATCGCGTTAAAACTTGATCAATCACTTTCCGAATCGTCGATTGAGAATCAAGGGTAATAAAATTGAGTTTGTAAAGGTCTTCTTTTGGAATCGCTTCCTCTTTTGCCATCGGATGAGAACTGCCCATAATCAGGGCCAGTTCATCTTCAGCATAAGGGAAGATTTGCAGGGTATCGTGTAATTCCGTTGGGACTTCACCGCCAATAATCGCCAGATCCACTTGCCCATTCGCAACACTCCAGGAGGTGCGACGGGTCGAATGCACTTGCAGTTGCACCGAAACATCGGAGTATTTTTGTCGAAATAAACCTAACATACGAGGGAGGAGATAAGTTCCCGTCGTTTGGGAGGCCCCAATGAGCAAGGTTCCGCCCTGTAAATTTTGCAGATCTTCAATGGCGCGACAAGTTTCTTGACACAGGGAGAGGATTTTCTCGCCATAGGTCAGTAGGAGTTGTCCCGCTTCTGTAAGTTGCGCCCGCCGCCCCCCTCGATCAAATAACGGCACATTCATCTGGCGTTCTAAGTTTTGCACTTGCAGACTGATTGCTGGTTGAGACACATACAGAGTATCCGCTGCCCGTTTGAAGCTACCTTCTGCAGCGATCGCTTTTAAGATTCGCAGTTGATCGAGAGAAAACGGTATATCTGACATCTTTTCGCCAAAGAGAGGAGAATACAAGGAAAATAAGCAATAAACTAACGTTTCAATAAAAGGGTCATGACCAAGGGTCGAAAAAGGCAACCTTGCTGACCGCTTCTGAATTGACAGTAACACGAAATCACAACGCTTTAAGGAGTAAGCTTTACCAAGCGCAAGAATAGGCTAGGATGAGTAAGCAGGGTCAGCCTTGAAATTGACGTATGAATGGAGAAAACTGGTTCACAACAAGTCATTGGATAATGTTAGGATTGCTAGTTGGATTTGCTGTTGCCCACAGTGGTTTAGCGGCACTCCGTCCTTGGGGAGAAAAAATAATTGGGGCACGATTGTACCGGGTGGGGTTTGCCTTAGTCAGTATTCCCTTAGCTGTTATTTTAATTCTCTATTTCTTCAATCATCGCTACGATGGCTTACAGTTGTGGCAAGTGCAAGGTCAACCGGGCATTTTTCCGACGGTTTGGTTCTTGTCAGCCCTCTCATTTTTATTTCTCTATCCCGCTACTTTTAACTTATTAGAAATTGCAGCGATCGACAAACCGCAAGTTCATCTTTACGAAACGGGCATTATTCGCATTACCCGTCATCCACAAATGGTGGGGCAAGTCATTTGGTGTATTGCCCATACGTTATGGATTGGCACATCTTTTACCTTACTGACTTCCCTTGGGCTAATCGCCCATCACTTTTTTGCCGTTTGGCACGGCGATCGCCGCCTCGCTTCTCGTTACGGCAGTGCTTTTACTGAAGCGAAACAACGCACCTCAGTGATTCCTTTTCTTGCCATTGTCCAAGGTCGTCAAACCTTAAAGTTACAAGAATTTCTTCGTCCCGCTTATCTCGGCGTCGCCATTTTTACTTATGGACTCTGGTTAGCCCATCCTTGGCTGATTCAGGTTACGGCAAAGGTAAACTTTTGACTCAGTAACCCGTTAGCGTTGGCGTATAGGGGAAGGGTTGGGGGTTTGGGAAATTAGGAGATAAGGAAGGGTTAGCTGCTGTTCAAATGACCAATGACCAATGACTAATGACTAGTATTTAACTTCGTCTAGACTTGCCAATCCAACGGGCGGCAATCACCCCACCAATAAAGCCAAACAAGTGTCCTTCCCAAGAAATGCCAGCCCGACTGGGAAGAACCCCCCAAATTAAACTACCGTAAAATAAACCAACAATAATGGAGAGCGCGATCGAGGGGGCATTGCGTTGAAAATATCCCCGAAAGAGCAAAAATCCTAAGTAACCAAAAATTAAAATACTTGCTCCAATATGAATTGAATTGGGTTGACCAATCAACCAAACCCCAAAACCACCTACAAGCATAGTTAAGCCAGTGACTCGCCAAAAATCTTTGGTTTCCTGTAACATGACTAACCAACCTAAGGTCAGAAAGGGCACAGTGTTCGTAATTAGATGAGGTAAATTACCATGTAAAAAAGGGGCAAAGACAATGCCTCGTAAACCTAAGATATTTCGAGGAGCAATCCCAAACCGATCCAGAGAGTAAGATTGCAGGAGAAATAAATCAACTAATTCAACTAGCCAAAAAACAGCTAAGAGTCCAAATAAAATCGTAAGTTGTTGTTTAAATTCTTGGACAGTTCCTTTTGTATCCTGATAGCGGGTCATATTCTCTATAAAAATGGGTTGAGTTGATGTTTCCTATTTAGTAGTGCTATGGAAGAGAGGGAAAGTGCATAATCATAAAAATGGCACTTTTCAGAAAAAGCTTAGGGACCGGAAAAAACGGCAGCTTCAATATCTTCACGACTTAAGGAATAGGGAAAAGAACGGGTCAGATCTCCATTATTTTCCCCGGAATTTAGATAAGAAACTGTAATTTCTTCTACTTCTAAAGCAATTTCAGCTTGCCAATCGGAAGTTTTGATCGACCAACAGTGTAATTCTTCACGATCTTGTTGGCAGCCTAAATTTTTTAACCACTCTTCAATTAACGGTAAAGGATGATTATATAACGGCGTATCTGCAGAGGGAAAATCCATAATGAACTAGCGAATCCAGAATAGGTAAGGTTTAAGTAAAGTCGAGGTTTCAGAAATTTCAGGAACTCGGAAGGCTCCTTCACCCCGAGTGAGGCCAATCACGATGACTAATAAGATACAGGCAAGGAAAGTTACGCCTAAAATCAGTAAGACAAAAATTTCCCCCGACGAAAGCGGGCGATCGCTGCTATCGAGATAAGCACTATTCATCACTTGACGAGTACTCTTTTCGCGAGCCTGAAAATGCAGTGGCGGTTGGATCACATTCAAGCGGGAATAACCAATTTGGTGATCGTAGAGGGCTCGCCGTTGTGGGTTACTCAATGTCGCATAGGCTTCGTTAAGGGCTTGAAACTTTGCTTTCGCTACATCCTGTGGTAACTCGGTTGTGTCTGGATGGTAGTATTTACTCAATTCTCGATAAGCCCGTCGAATCTCTAACGGAGAGGCGGAGGGGTGCAGTCCAAGCTGTCCATAATAACTATGAGCAAATCGTTTTGAGATAGCAGTAGAAGGATTAGTCGCTGCCATTGTTGGAGTTTAAAACGTTTAACGTGACGTTAACTAAGGTTAGTACATTTTCTCTTTCACCCATTTTGACCGGGGAAGGCGGTCAACTGCAACGAAATCTTTGGCATCGCTGCTGAATTTAAGAATTTTTCCCGAGAGTCTGATTGCTCTTTTTATTCTTTGCGACATAGCCTTTTTGATTTTATACAATAGAAGGGGGTGATGATCAATGAAACAACTACTATCACTATTCGTTCTATCGCTAACATTATTGGTAGCACTTCCAAGCTATAGTCAGACAGTTTGGCGATTTGAGTCCTATCAAGAAGGGAACCGTGTCTACTTTAGCACGGCTACTTATGAGCAAGTGGGTGAGGGCGAACAACGACAAACGATTTTAGTCCAACGGGAAAGCAGTGAACTATTGACGCTTCCAGATGATGTCAGAGAAAGGCAAGAACAATTCTTTGGGGAAAGAGAAGACGTTGTCTTCAGGTTACCTTCTGGATCAAAAGACAAAATTTTCGTCAGTAATCACTGATCTCACTAGCTTCACTCTTTTCAGTTCAGAATCCGGTGGAAATCAAATTTTTCACTGGGTTAAGAAAGTTGTTTTCAATCCCTAAACAGAGGGTCGGATAGGGGGTTGAGAAACACTCAATCATCTGGAATTAATGGTGTATTCAGATGTCAAGTCGCCACTGCACTCAACCACAAAACTTTGAAGAAATTGAACATACTGCTGATTGGGCTTATCGAGTGAGGAGTAAAAATTTAGCAGAATTGTTCGTTGAAGCCGCTTTCGGACTTTATTCTCTAGCGGGAATGGAGTTAGCGCCTGAAAATCAAATCACGCGGTCCATTCAACTCCAAGCAATTGACTACGAAAGTTTGTTAGTGGCTTGGTTAAATGAATTGCTTTACTACCATGAAAATGAGGGCTTAGGCTTTGAGCAAATCCAAATTGAGCATCTTGATGAAACGAGCTTGCAAGCCTAAATCACCGGCGCACCAACTCAACAATGGCTCAAGGAAATAAAAGCAGTGACCTATCACAATTTATCGATCGGTGAAACAGAATGGGGGTGGGAAGTCACCATCGTCCTAGACGTATAAAAGAAAAATAGGTGACAACGACGATGCCCCATCCCACTCAAGCAGAGGAGGGGCTAACAATGATTAGAAAACAAGATTTACATCATCTCAATGATTATCTGTGGGAAATCCCTACCTCTTTTAATCCCGAAATGAAGATCCCGGTCTGGATCTTTGCCAACGAGGAATTAATCGAAGATGCCCTCGGAGACTTATCCATTACTCAGGCGGTTAATGTTGCTTGTTTGCCAACTTTAGTAGGGCACGTTGCTGTTATGCCGGATGTCCATCAAGGGTACGGTATGCCGATTGGTGGGGTCATGGTATCGCGCGTACCGTCTGGCATTATTTCACCGGGAGCCGTTGGTTATGATATTAACTGTGGTGTGCGCGTTTTAGCTTCCCAGATTGATTACCAAAGTGCTCTCCCCTATTTAGAGGATTTAGCCAGTACGTTATATCGCAACTGTCCGAGTGGGGTTGGTCAAGGGGGGAGTCTCCCTTTAGGGGCTCAAGAATTCGATCAAGTGTGTCGTCAAGGTTCACGCTGGACGTTAGCACAAGGATATGCCACGCAAGAAGATTTAGAGCGAACCGAAGAATTTGGTTGCTTAGAAGGGGCTGATCCCGATCAAGCCAGTCAAAGAGCGAAAAAGCGAGGGAAAGGTCAGTTAGGAACCTTAGGTGCAGGCAATCACTTCCTTGAAGTTGATGTAGTGGAAGAGATTTTTAACCCAGAAGCAGCAGCAGTAATGGGGTTGCAACTCGGATGTCTGGTTGTGCAAATTCACTGTGGGTCTCGGGGGTTTGGCCATCAAGTTTGTACGGACTATGTGCAAGCCTTTCAGCAGGCAGTCATTGATTATGGCATCAAATTGCCGGATCGAGAATTAGTTTGTGCGCCCTTGAATTCCCCAGAAGGTCAAGGGTACTTAGCCGCAATGAAAGCTGCTGCCAATTTTGCATTTGCGAACCGTCAAGCGCTGGCTTATCATGCACGGCGTAGTTTTCAATCCGTATTTGGCTTGCAAGCGGGAGAGTCTCCGCTACGTCAGGTCTATGATATTGCCCATAACATGGCAAAAATTGAAACTCATTTGATTGCAGGAGAACAATTAACCGTTTGCGTTCATCGCAAAGGTGCAACGCGAGCGTTTGGTCCGGGATTTGCCGGATTGCCTACTGAATATCGTCCTTTTGGTCAACCCGTATTGGTTCCCGGTTCAATGGGAACGGAAAGTTGGATTCTTCTGGGAACGGAAGCGAACGAAGCCCTTTCTTTTGGTTCAAGCTGCCACGGTGCGGGACGGGTGATGAGCCGTCGTCAGGCGAAACGGACGATTCGGGGGGACCGCTTGCGGGAACAACTCAAAAAAGAAGGTGTGAATGTCTGTGCCGGTTCAATGCCAGGACTAGCCGAAGAAGCGCCACAAGCTTATAAGAATGTGACTCGGGTTGTAGAAACGGTCACTCAAGCGGGGATCGCTCGCAAAGTGGCTCGTTTGCATCCCATCGCTGTTGTCAAAGGGTAAGGGGATCAGAAGATGAAAACAAAATTTCGCAATCGAACTGAAGCCGGCCAATTATTAGCCAGAAAACTGCAATCAACTTATGCGAATCGCTCAGATGTGCTCGTACTAGGTTTACCGCGGGGTGGCGTGCCAGTGGCATTTGAAGTCGCTAAGCTACTCAATGCACCTTTAGATATCTGCCTCGTGCGCAAATTGGGTGTACCAGGACACGAAGAACTAGCAATGGGCGCGATCGCGACCGGAGAAGTCGTTGTCCTGAACCAATCTGTTGTCCACTCGTTAGGGATTTCTCAGAAAGCGATTGAACAAATGACCGAGCGCGAACGGTTAGAGTTAAACCGACGCGATCGCGCTTACAGAGGGTCTCGTCCGGTTCCTGATTTCAGTCAGCGCACGATCATTCTCATTGATGACGGGATTGCTACGGGATCAACGCTCCGGGCAGCTTTGTCTACAATTAAGCAGCAGCAACCGGACCGTATCGTTGTTGCTGTGCCGGTAGCACCACCGAGTGTCTGCAACGAACTGAAAACTGAGGTGGATGAAGTTGTATGTCTTGTCACGCCAGAGGAACTCTATTCGATTAGTCTCTGGTACGAAGACTTTGCGCCAACGACCGATGAGGAGGTGCGCCACTTGCTGGCACTGGCGGTTCAGGATGCACCAGCAACGTCAACTCACTCGAATTAACTCGAATGAATAAGATGAGGAGAATGAAGCCATGAACCAGCTGAGAGAATCTCAAAAAGAGTCCCTAGTGCAGCCTGGCAAAAATAAGTGAGCAGGTTAATTTGGCTCAGGAAAACTCTTAAATTTCCCGATGAAGGGTTTAGCTAAAGTCCGATTGAAGTAAGCGATAAAATCAAGAATTTGTTGCTTGAGATCATGAGTCGAGACGAAGTTACCTCTTTTGAGTAAGCGTCTCATTAAAATGCTGAACTAGCACTCGATTTGATTTAACCCTTCGGGTTCAGCAGTTGCTCATGGGGGAACCCCCAAGACCGCACTGCTTCACCAAGACGTATGCTTCGGGATGTAAACTAAACAAATCCAATGAGTGGGGTCACTTATACTACCGTTGTCGATATTTGGTTTTAAGGAGATAATGGTCAAGCAACTCCAGAAAGCCCCTGATGCCAATACTGGTCAGCCCTCTAGACGAACACGGGCCAATGCAAGACTGGGATTTTGCATTTGAAGGACTCATTGATAAGAAGAGAATGATAAGCTGTTATGCATCTATTTTGATTGCTCAAAAGGCTTACTGCAAGGAGTCTGGGCTGCAAAAATCCCAATTTAAATGCGCATCAGCTTACCTAATTCTTCATAACTACAACTACAGTATTAGGTTCAAAATCGATGATTGCCGTACTGCTCGAGCTCAAATTGCTAAACCGATTAAGATCGAAGAAAATCGCTCAACCTTATCGAAGAGGTGCGAGATGAAAATTACTCTCAATCACACCATCGTTCCTTCACACGACAAAAAAGCTTCGGCTCAGTTTTTTGCCAAGATTTTTGGTCTTCAGGTTCAAACTCCTATTGGTCATTTTGCAGCAGTACCGATTAATGAAACGCTAACGTTTGATTTTTCGGATCACGACAACTTTGAGTCCCATCATTATGCTTTTCACGTCAGTGATGAAGAGTTTGATGCGATCT
Source organism: Cyanobacteria bacterium GSL.Bin1 (assembly GCA_009909085.1). Lineage (NCBI taxonomy): Bacteria > Bacillati > Cyanobacteriota > Cyanobacteria bacterium GSL.Bin1. The sequence continues at coordinate 8,079 of JAAANX010000071.1, forward strand.
TCGCCCGGATCGAAAAAGCGGGTCTCGAATATAGTAGTGACCCAATGCATCAAAATAAAGGACAATTTAACCACAGACAAGGAGGGCGAGGCTTCTATTTCTATGACCCCAATGGTCATAACCTAGAATTACTCACTCGTGCCTAGGAAATTGCATCAAGTCAATGTTAGTTCTCTTGAATCAATTCAGGAGGGGAGTATTCTGTCCCCTCCTCGAAAAACTTAGTGGCTAAGCGGATAGTGATGGTAGTATCCCTCGGAGTCAACTTGCACTTGCTGATTATTCAGCTCAGTATTGGAAAAAGCACTGGAGCCGTTAACTGCAGCATTGCTGGTGTTGGACTCTTGAATGGAAAGTTGACCTTGAGGATCTTGATTGAAGAAGCCATCGCGTTCCAACTGAATTTGCTGATTATTGAGCTCGGTGTTAGAAAAAGCACTGGAGCCATTAACCGCAGCATTTTGCGTATTGGCGCGTTGGACTGAGGTTTGGGATTGTTGAGCAGCCGCAGGAGTGGTGAAAGCAACAACAGCGATTAAACCGAAAACAAGTTTTTTACTAATCATAGGAATTTCTCTTGAGTTAGTGGTTCTAAAGGCTAAGAATTTTGGTGTGTTGTTCTTTGATATGTTGAGGAGAAAGAATTTATGCATTTTCTTTCTTAGCAAGCTGCTAGTTGGTCTAACACTAGGGTTAGCTCCCAATGATGCTTCCGTGCCACTCTAACAAAAGACAAAACTTAGGATAGATAGAGATATGTCAGAGTTGATTCCGATTCTTCTGGTCTGGGGGAGGGAAGACAAAGCCGTTCCTTTACCCTGTGGCCAGGAAATGCACCGTATTTTGAAAGGTTCTCGCTTAGAGGTCATAGACAATACCGGTCATGTTCCTAACTTTGAAGGAGCGAAACGGTTCAATCAACTGGCAGTGGATTTTTTGCAAGATTAAAAAAATTGCAGCGTCTTCATTAATCCCTCTATTCTGATATCAAAGGCATTTTATTGGTTCCCAAATGGGTGCTGGAAGTGAAAATTTGGTTGAGAAACTTCAAAGTAATGGCGTAGGCTGGTTTAACTCCCAGTTGTCCCAAACTCCCTGAGGCCAGAGTGCTCCCCGATAGCAAAGGATTATCAGACGCATAATAGGCGTAACGTAACGTGACATTTTCATCAATGCTGCGACGAATTTTAGCAGCGGATTGGATGGCTTTTTGCATATGTGCCCCTTCCATTTCTAAACCGATCGCGTTCCAAGACGATTCTTTGAAATACCTCAGAATATCAGCATTTTGTAAAGATGTTCCCAAAACGGTAATCATTGCCCCTTTGTAAACCGGAAGCCCTGTCTCGGCAAAATCTTCAGGTTGGATCTCGTTGGTAAACGGATAGTTATCAGCTGTCCCTTCAAACAGATGAGCAGTCGGAATCATGAGATCTCCTTTCTCCCCAACCAAAGTCCCAGCTTTCCCCATCACCGAAATTGAACGTAAATTCAAGTTTTTTACTTCCTGATCAATTTTGTAAGGTTTGAGCAGTTCATCAAAAATTTCAAAGGCTTGTTCGCCAAAGGCATAATCCATCACCAAGAGGACTGGCTTTTCGGTTTCGAGCGACTCGCGGTCAATTTGAAGTTCCGGGCTGAGTAAATCGAGAGGAAGCAAAGCGGTATCAAACAGTTGTATGGGAATATTAGTGCCAGCGCGATCGGGCAGATAAGACATCCCATATTGTTCGGCAAATTCCCAAATCTGTTGGTTGAGTGCTTCGTTATCGGGTAAGTTTAGCTCCCGTGCCATTTCTTCAATGCTACAGGGACCCAGTTTCGGCTTTAAAGCGGGAAATGCAAATAAACTATTGAGAATACTGTGTAAGTTGGCGCTAATAATATGTAAGGGGCGTTCCCATAAATGATGGTTGAGTAAGAAGGCTTTCACTTCACTGGCCCATTTTTCCCCATGAATGTGATGTCCAATGCGTTCTCGTAGGGCAGGACTAAAAGAAATTTGACGATCGCTGCGGCTTTGGGTTTCTTCCATCGCTAAACGTCCCAGCCAATAGATAATTTGAAAGAAGCCATTATTACTCGACCCTGCTGCTTGGAAGCGTTCGTAGGCTTGCACCGTTTCCGCATAAGTTCGTCCCAACAAGGTACTGGCGTAGGAAAATGCCCTTTCTTTCACTTCTTGCGCTTCCACTTGGGAAGAAGGGGGGCGCTTGTTATTGATCTGGGTTGTCACGATTTCTTCCAGTTTCAGCCATTCTTGAGTCGGCTGATTTTCCTCTAAAGCGTGTTCGCTAATTTTGTTCGCTTCCACATACATAAAGGTCAAATGGGTGAGGATATCGTAAATTTCACTGCGTCCCCGCGTCACTTCTATCAGCATGGTTTCATCATCGATGCGATAGCAGTTGCGGCGGCGTTTAGCAGGAATAATTTTTTCAAAGCCAGAATCCCCGTAACCTTCAGCAGCCACTAATTTCACAAAGCGACACTTTTCAATGCCCCGCGGCAAGCGATCAATGACATACACTAAGCCGTTGAGTTCCACTTTTTCTGAGTCGGCAATGGAACCGTAAATTTCGGGTTGCAGTGCCAACAAAGCCTCTTTTAGAGCAGCACCAGAAGCCCCATTAGGTTTGTAGTACCCCCGAATAAACAAATGGCGCATAATAATGTAGATTCGCTCGATCGCGGCGCGGGATTCTTGCGCGCGAGTCCGGGTTGGGATAGCAAGATTCATAATAGCCCGTGTTAGGTTAGCAACAGAAGTTCATCCTAAACCGATCCTGCCATTTCAGGAACAAGGATTGACCTCGATTACCCAATTGGATTGGCTGATTGGAGTGACAGATTAGAGCTCTCTAAACTAGAGGGTACCTGCTGTCACCATTGGTCAGAGCAAACTTAAGCAGCAAGTTTCCCAAGTATGACATTAAAGAAAACAGCGACTTTTGGTGCCGGTTGTTTCTGGGGCGTTGAAGCCGCCTTTCAGAAGGTAGATGGTATCGTTTCCACCTCAGTCGGCTATATGGGCGGCCATTTCCCGAACCCTAGTTATCTCGACGTGCTCTCACGTATCACCGGTCATGCTGAAGTGGTGCAAGTCGAGTATAATCCTGAGCAAGTGAGTTATGAAACGTTAATAGATGTTTTCTGGTCCATTCACGATCCAACTCAGTTAAATCGTCAAGGACCGGATCGCGGTGAACAATATCGCTCAGTAATTTTCTATCATGACCGAGACCAAGAAATCAAAGCGAGACACTCAAAACACCAATTAGGGTTGTCGGGAAAATTTGAGCAACTAATTGTCACTCAAATTGAGCCTGCTTCTGCGTATTACCCGGCTGATGAAAGTCATCAAAACTATTACCAAAAACAGCAGCACCGAGAAGAAAATTAAGGTATCCCTTTTGCTCCAACCCAAAACAATTCTTCTATATCTTTGCGCCTATCTAGCCCGAGTCGGATCGAAGATAAAGTAGTGCCCTTTTCCTTGAGATTTGGCTTGATACATTGCTGTATCTGCATCTCGCAGTATCTCTTCTGGTTGTTGATAATTGAAAGTACTAAAAGTAATCCCAATGCTAGTACTAACATACATTTCTTGGTTATTTAAAGAAAAAGGTCGAGAAAACTGTTCTTGGATTCGTTGAGCAATAACAGTGGCTTCTTCTTTATCTTCAATCTTTTCTAGCAAAATGGCAAACTCATCTCCACTGAAACGTGAAACTGTATCACTTTTACGCACGCAAGTTATTAGTCTTTGAGCAACCTCTTTTAGCAATTCATCCCCAACTAAATGTCCCAAACTATCATTAATTATTTTGAAACGATCTAGATCGAGAAACAAAAAAGCATACAGGTATTGAGGATATTGTGCTGCTAGAAAAATCGATTTTTCTAGTAATTTTATCAGCAAAGCCCGATTGGGTAAACCCGTTAGTAAGTCATGAAAAGCATCGTGTTCTAATTTTTGCTGCATCTCCAGCAGTTTTTGTTGATTTTTTTTGAGTTGTGATAAAGATTTTTCTAATCGCTCGGCTTTTTGTTTTTCTCTCAGTTCTGAATGCTGTAAATCTAAATATAGATTGGCATTTTTTAAGGAAATAGCAGCTTGATCGCAAAGGATATTTAGCATTCCTAAGCACTCGCTAGTAAAAATATTTTTGGTTAAATTATTTTCTAGATAAAGAATACCAATTAATGTTTGTTGATGGGAAATGGGGAAGCATAAAATTGATTGGGGTTGATATTTAATTAAATAAGGATCGGCAATAAAAATGGTATTTTCTAGGTGCTCATCTAATATTATGGGTTGAGAAGTAAACTTAACATAGTTAATGATACTGGTGGGTAAATTTTGCTTTAAAGCTTCTAATTCGTAGCGATCAAACTCAATTTTTGGAAAATTATTGACGATACTGATTGCTGCCAAAAAGTTTTTTGATTCTTGGTCTAAGACAATTAAAGAACCTGTTTGAGCGCCAGAATTTTTGAGAATTGAATCCATCAAAATGGCTAACAATCTATCTAATTTAATTTCTTTAGAAATCGCTTGAAAAGTTTTAATAATTGTGCTTAAATCCAGGTGGTCGCTCTTGATTTTTAAAGTAGAGATATCAGTGGGATTGGGTTTCTCAACTAGGGTTAATTTTGGGTTGAGAATCGGTGCAAGTAATTGAGCGTAGTTTTGAGCTAAATCTTTTACTTTGGTTGTTGCCCCCCAACGGACATAACTATAGTAAGCATTAGTTAAATATAATCGAGCAATATCTTTTTTGCCCCAGTTCAAATAAAATTTAGCAGTTAATTCTTGAGCTAAAGCTAGATCATTGGGGTATTGATTGACTTTTGCTAATTTAATAGCTTGTTCGTAATTATCAATTGCCTGAAGATATTGCCCAAGAACTCGCTGTTTTTCTGCTTCTACTAAATAATATTTATGCAGATAATTCATCGGAGCGGATTTAGCCCAGGTTTTAATTTTTTTTTGATTGGCTTTGACTTTTCTCATCAAAAATTTTTGCTCGAAAAAAGAGGCGCAATCATAGACAGCTAATCTAGTCAGGGAATCATAAAAATGAAATAAGGGAATAATTAAAGTTGCTTTAACTCCATCTAGATACAGTTCAGTATTGTTGGCATTAGTTAAAGCTTCGGTATACTTTTCAAACAGATAGCATAAGATTAATTTATGACAATATAAATGGCAAATCGCTGAAAGATGATTAGCTTCTAAAAGTAAAGGCAAAGTGGTTTCTTCGTTATAACTTTCTCCTTTTAGATAGGTCGGATTGTCTTCTCTTATTATTAAATTAAGAACGACCTGATGATATAATTTAACTAAATTAAGAGCTGTTTCTTGTTTAAATTGACTAATATAATCTAGATATTGAAAGATTTCTCCTTCGAGTTTTGTTAATTGTTTACCAATCAGATAAGAATGGTAACTGTAGACAAAAGCAGAATAGGAAGCAAATTCTAAATCTCCTGTTTCTAATCCGCTACAGTAAGCATCTTTAAGAGATTCTAATCCTGGTTGGGGATGTTCTTTCCAATGTCGAATAAAATTATTAAAAACCATTAATGTCTTGGCTTTTAATTCTTCAGCTTGGAACTTCTCTAATAAATTTAAGGCTAATTTACCAAATTGATAACCCGCATCGACTTGTCCTAACGAGCCACACAACGCTACTCCATAACTGGCGTATCCATAAATAGATATCGCAGTATTACCATGTTGAATCGATAAATTAACTGCCTTTAAAGCTAGTAAAGGGACAAGATTGGGAGTAGCATTATAAGCAGGAGAACCCACAATACTCATAATTTTTGCCACTGCTAATAGCTGGGGATCGGACATTCTGGGCAAATCGACTAAATTAGCAATTTCTTTTCCCGCTAAAATCAATTTTGTCTGAATTAACGCCCATAACAGTTGTATTTTATGGGGTTTGAGGGGAAAACGAACTCCCAAAAGCTCTAAAACTTGTAAGGCAATTTTTACCGCTTGCAGTGGTTCTCCTTGGGCGATGTAGGCATAGATTTTAACTTCATAGGCTTTAATCCGATCGAAGAGAGAGCGCCCATGCTGTAGGATAGTGACAACTAACTCTTCCATTCGCTCTAAATAGCCACAGAGATAAGCGGCTTCGGCTGCTGCGACAGATAAAGCAAGAGTCAGTTCGTATTGAGTTTGCCAGCCATCTGTCGCTAGTAATTCCAATCCCGTTGAGAAGTATTCCCAGGCATTATGATATGCATTGGCAGTTTTGGCTTTGTCACCAGCCGTCAGATTTAACTGGGCTAAACGATTTCTTTCGGATGGTGTGGAAATTAACTCAATAGCTAGATTTAAATGGTTGACAATGGCAAAAATTTTCTCTTCTCTGTCATTAGCTGAGGTTTGATTTAATAATAATTGTCCGATTTGAAAATGAGTGGTTGCCTTTTCTGATTCGGGAATTAGCCGATAGGCTGCTTGCTGAACTCGATCATGTAAAAATTGATAGGAAACACCAGGAGAAAAATCCTTTCTAACTGTAGCTTGCTGATTAAGGGTAAACTGATAAATTTCGCTAATTGGTAAAATTAAGCCTTCTTGTAAAGCTTGGCGCAACTCGATTATCGTATCTAGTTCTGATTGACCATTAGCAATTGCTAGGGTGTCTAAAGCGAATTCATTGCCGATACAAGCAGCTATTTTTAATAAATTTTGGCTGTTTGTCGAGAGCTGTTGCAATCGTTGAGCCATAAACTCGACGACATCATCACTAACCGCTAAAACTTTTACTTTGGCAATGTCGCACTGCCAACAACCCCGAGCGCGATTGAAAGTAATTAATCCGGCTTGGTGTAAAAAGTGCAGGAGTTCGATGGTAAAAAAAGGATTGCCTTGAGTTTTCTGCCAAATTAACTCGCTTAAGGGAAAGGCTAAAGCTTCCGAACAAGAAAGAGTATCGGCAATCATGCTGTTCAGAGTCAGACAATTGAGTGGAGATAAACCGATATAATTTACTGCCACCGCTGTATCCTCAAACTCGCAAATATTTTGCTCGAGCTCCTCTAAATTTAAAATTAGGGGATGGACTGGGCTAACTTCGTTATCTCGATAAGCACCAATAAGTAACAAATAGCCAATATCTGAATCGCTCATTAGAAGCTGGATAAATTTGAGCGAAGCTAAATCTGCCCACTGTAAATCATCAAGAAAAATAACTAAAGGACGCTCTTTAGTAGCAAAAACGCGAATAAATTGCCTAAAAACTAGCTGAAATCGATTTTGAGCTGCATTAGGCTCTAATTCGACAACAGGAGGCTGTTTACCGATAATTGTTTCTAATTCGGGAATTACATCAATAATGAGCTGTCCATTATCTCCTAGAGCTTGTAGCAACTGATGTCGCCAATGCTCAAGATTTTCAGGACTTTCAGTTTGCAGTTGAAAAATTAGACCTTGAAACGCAGATAGAATCGCTGCTAAAGGCTGATTACATAGAAACTGCTCGAATTTTCCCTTCAGAACATAACCTCGTTCTCGTAGAATTGAGCGACTGGCTCGCTTGATTAAGGCGGTCTTACCTACACCAGAAGAGCCAGACACTACCAGTAACTCTTTATTGCCTTGACAGACTCGATTGTAAGCACCTAGTAATGTTTCTACTTCCTGTTCTCTGCCATAGAGTTGATGGGGAATCATTAAGCGAGCGCAAATATCTCGCCATCCCAAGCTAAAGCTAGTAATTTCCTTCTGATTTTGCCATTGTTGCCGACATTCTTCTAGATCGTACTTTAGTCCCCAAGCAGTCTGATATCGTTCTTCAGGATTTTTAGCCATCAATTTAAGAACGATCTGACTTAACATTTCTGGAATACTGGGATTGATTTGTCTGGGAGGAATCGGCTCGAGTGCTATATGAGAGTAAACTAATTCAAGGGGATTACTCTGAGAAAACGGCAGTTGTCCCGTCAGCAGTTGGTAAAAAGTTACTCCTAAAGCATAAAAATCAGTACGATGATCGACACCCCGATTAATTCTTCCCGTTTGTTCTGGAGAAGTATAGGGCAAAATATCATCTAGACAACTAGGATTTTGCTCCAGTTGCCTATTTTTCGGCAAGAGGGAAGCTAGACTAAAATCCCTCAACTTAACTTGTTTCGTGTCAGGAGCGATTAAAATATTTTGTGGCTGGATTTTTTGATGGATAATCTGGTTTTGCTGGAGTTTTTCCAGAATGGCTCCCACTTGAATGGCAATGTGCCAAAAATCTGATAATTGCTGCCTTGATAAATTTTGATTCTCTCTAACGGCAAAGTATTCTAGCCAAGAAATCCCCCTAAAATCCTCCATAATTAGAGCCCACCCATTGCCGAAGCTCTCCAAGGCATAAGTCTTGACTACCCCATCTAAATTGAGGTTGTGGGTAATAATATATTGATTGCGAAATTTTGTGAGTTCGGTAAAACTTGGATGTTGATTGGTTAAACATGCAATCGCAACTTTTTGGCGATCTCGGATACGCTCTCCTCGATAAAGAGCAGTCTGAATTCCTTCAGAGATTTTCTCTAAATTTTTATACCCTTTTAGTGATACCAACATCGAAGTCTTAGCTACTCTATATTAGTTTTAAGTATAAGGACAGGAGGAAAATTGTAAGCACCCAAGAAACTGAGGCGGATTGATTTCTAAATCATTCACAATCGAACGCAGAGAGTCAAGAGTATAATTCAAGTCTTCCAAAAGATTCAGATTCTCCATAACCAAATGGACCTTTTCTAGCTTGTATTGATCTGACAAAGTAAGAATTTTTTTATACTTTTTTTGAAGAAATGTTTAGTATAAACCATTTTGTGCGATCCCAGGTGTTTAGAATATAAAACACAGCATGGACAAGTTTAGCTTGATTTGTTATGGCTTATACGTTCAATATTGTTGGTGTTACTCCCATTGGGAAATTTGTTCAATTTCAACACCAATTCTCTCGTAAACGGAATCGTAGCAAGACATATCTCGGTAGTTATGACTGTTCTCTAGATGGCTTAATTAAGGCGACAAAAATGATTCCTCATAAGCCAGATTGGGATTGGGATCAAGTATTAGCGGAAATTGTTAATTTCTGGATACAGTCTGAAGGACCGATTCAACACTGGAAGCAAGAACTAGCGGTAGTGCAAGAAGAAAGTTTATTAGTGGGGCGAGTTGCTAATTCCGATTGTCTGCGCCAAGAATTTGAATCATTACTCGAATTGTGAGCTACCCCCAACCAATTGTTAGCGGAATGTGGTCGGGGCTTTGTATCTAACAGGTTGCCCAACTGTAGATTTCTTAAGTGCCCCACAACTATATCTTACAGCTGGGCAGTCAGGTTTATCCCGTGTTCCAAAAGAAATCATTCCCAGATTCTCGTCTGTGAGTTTTTGGGGTCTGTTGAGGTCTCGATATAGCTTAAGCCCATATCGCATCAATTTGCCAACTCATACCTTCTGATTTTAAAAAGTCATAGCTGAAATGATCAACGTCATTGGTATCGGTTAATTCTAGATTGTAAAAATTCACCACATTATCCTCGAAATAAGGTCCGGCATGCCAGGTTCCTTTATTGAGTTTGACAAAACAATGACCGGGGATTTGAAAGGCTTTTAGTTTTTTGACATTGGGTTTTGGATCAGTGCTAGGAGGCGCAACAGCTAACAGCCAGCTTTTCCCTTCTAATGCCCCTAAACATTGCGTACACCGTTGATGACGAGTGATGCGATGGAATTGTTTACCCCGCTGCGTTAACTGCATAATATAAAAACGGGGTTGTCCTTGGCTTAAGTCCAATTGCGCATCGTTTTGGTCATAAGGCTTGCCATCTGCTGCTGGTAAGATGAGTTGTCCATAAGGGGCAAAAGCATCTTGAGTCACCCACTCTGCAGGAAGGGTTTTAATTGTTATTTGTTCTTGATTCATGATTGTTTGTCCTGTGTTTCCAGTGTGAATTAGATCATAACTAACGACAAATGACCAAGGACGAAGGACTAATGACTCATTTTGAATTGCTTTTCAATGGTAGGAATGGCATCAATTAATTTCCGGGTGTAGGCTGTTGCCGGAGTTTGATAAATTGTTTGCGCGCTGCCAATTTCTTCAATTTTGCCTTTATTCATCACCATAACGCGATCGCTGATAAATTTAACAACGCTTAGATCGTGAGAAATAAAGATATAGGTTAAATTGAATTCGTCTTGTAACTCTTTGAGTAAGTTCAAAACTTGCGCTTGCACAGAAACATCAAGGGCAGAAACTGACTCATCACAAATAATAAACTGCGGATTTAAAGCCAGGGCACGAGCAATACAAATTCGCTGCCGTTGTCCGCCCGAAAATTCGTGAGGATAACGATTCATATCATTGGCACTTAAACCCACTCTTTCTAAGAGATAACCAACGCGTTCTTTCCGTTGCCGAGAATTTTGATATTGTTGATGAATGTTTAGGGGGTCAATAATCGTTTTGCCGATGCTGAGACGAGGATTAAGAGAACTATAGGGATTTTGAAAGACAATTTGCATTTGCCGACGCAAACGACGCAGACGTTTTCCTTGCCAGTGGGTGATGTTTTCTCCACTAAAGAAAATTTGTCCCTGGAGGGGAGAAATTAGTTTTAAGAGGGTACGGGCTAAGGTGGATTTGCCACAACCCGATTCACCCACTAACCCTAAGGTTTCCCCTCGATAAACAGTAAAAGAAACCCCATTCACTGCCATAAAATATCGCTTCGGTTGTCCAAAAATTCCTCGCAAAGGAAACCCAACTTGTAAGTTTTGTACAGTTAATAAGGGAGCACTGACCAGGCTACTATCTTCACCACGCATATTATCATGATCTGCGCTCTCTCTGCCAATACCAGTGTCTTGCCGCTGGAGAGTGGGGTTGGCGGTTTTGACTTGCCCATCTCCAGTTAAAAAATCGCTAACAGTGGGGAGATAGGCTAAGGTTTGGTCTAAACGCGGGCGACATGCCAATAAGCCTTTCGTATAAGGATGTTGCGGATCGGTGAAAATACTGTGAATGTGTCCCGATTCCACAAGATTTCCCTGATACATTACAGCCACTTGATCAGCAGTTTCTGCGACGACACCGAGATCATGGGTGATAAATAGCATGGACATTCCCCGCGCCTGACACAAATCTCGCAAGAGATTTAAGATCGTTTTCTGGACAGTAACATCAAGGGCAGTTGTCGGTTCATCCGCAATCAGCAATGCCGGATTACAGGAAATTGCCATTGCAATCATCACTCGTTGCAATTGGCCACCGGAGAGTTGGTGGGGATAGCGTTCAAGAAAAGCCCGTTTTTGTTCGTTAATGCGATGATTGACTTCAGCTTCGCTAAGGCGGTTATCTTCGAGGAGACAGTCTTGTCGCAGGATGTCATCAGACGGTAATAATCTTACTTCTTGGAGACGCGCGATCGCTTGTCTTCGTGCTTCACTGGGAGAAACATTCTGATGTTGACGAATTGCTTCGGTAATCTGAAAGCCGATATTATAAACGGGATTGAGAGAACTCATGGGTTCTTGGAAAATCATCGCCATTTTCCCACCCCGATAGTTTCGTCGTTGTGCGTTGGGCAGTTTTAGGAGATCGAGAGGCGGTGTATCCGGAGAAGATTGAAAGTAAATTTCACCGGCAGTGACTTCACCGGGAGTCCCCACTAAACCCATCAATGCTAACGCTGTTACTGATTTTCCGGAACCCGATTCTCCCACTAAACCTAATGTTTGTCCTCGGGGAATCTGAAAATTAATGCCGTTGACTGCAATTAAATGTTGGTCTTCTAGGAAAAACTCAACTTTCAGGTTCCGAACATCAATGACCGCATCTCCCATCAGTATCTCCGTGAGAAACTCTCTATAGCTTATTTCTGGTTACTATAACACTTCTCACTGGAAGCTATTCATCTTACCCTTCTCATCGGAATCGATTGCTCACACTATTGACTCATGTCCTCTTTTCTAGAGATACCGGGTTAATTGCACGCGATACCGTTGTTTTTTAGTGAGAGAGACTTCCCCAATTTCCGCACGCCCTTTCCCTTGGACAGCAATTAAATCACCCTCTTGCAGCGAATAACTGGCTTGATTCACTGGTTTCCAATTGACGCGGACATTGCCTTGCGCGATCGCGCTGGCCATTTTACTCCGTGACATCCCAAAGGCAGCAGAACCCACGGCATCCAAACGTAGCGAGGCTTCCACCGTGGTCATTTCTTTCTTTTTCGGCGGACGAATTTTTAACGCTTCTAATTCAATCTGACGGGTTTTAACTGGAACTGAGCGCACCTGGGTTAAATTCGCTTCTAAAAAAGACACCAGTTCAGGAACGACTAAAATTTGTGCCCCGCGTTCTCCTAAGACCACAATATCACCGACTTTTTGCCGCACCACACCAGTGCCCAGAATAGCCCCTAAAAAATCCCGGTGGTTGGCGGTATCAAAGAGAAAGTTTCCTGCCACATCTAAGGCAGCAATGGGCACTTGTGAGCGATCTAAAGGTAACTCAGCACGAGTAATTCCCATCCGCACTCGTTCCGCTTGCGGATAGCCCCCCCAGATCACAAACTGAATATCAGTCAGCGGAGAAAACTTTTCTTGGGCTTCTACAGCAACGGGGGGAGAAAGGAAATCAGTGCAAACCGTTTCCCAAGTTTTGATCGCTTGTTCAGCAACATCAATCACTCGGGTAATTTCTTCTCGATTTTCCACCCCTTTGAGGATTTCATCTTTCGGTAGCATATAAAAATTTGTCCTTCGTCCTGGGTCGTTTATCCGTTGTGATTGGTAACCAATGACCCATGATTATTTATTCTCTTCATAGCCTTGGATGGTTTCGGGATTGAACTGGCGTAAAATGCGGGTGGCTTGCTCATTCACCACTTCTGATCCTTTCACCACAATTAGATATTTGCCTTCATTGAGACGATTGCGATAAGGAAGGGCATCCCCACTGCCAAAGGCAATCCCGACGCCACCCCCGACAAAAAATGCCCCCATCAGCGCCGCGATCGCGCCGAAGAAACCGCCAATGATATGATTACCGACAGGACCCGCCCAATCGAATAAATAAATTTTCGTTAAAACATTGAATACATATCCGGCTGCAAAGCCAAAGGGAAATAGCCAAGTCGCCAGGCGAAAAATTTGTTGTCTCGCTTGACGATTGGGATTAATTAAGCCAAATTCATCAGCGGTTTTATAGCCTTGCCCTAGCATATCCACTTGCTGTTCATTTAAGCCCTCTTTCAAGAGCGTGGTATAGGCATCTTCGGCTTGGATTCGGTTCGAGAGAACTGCAATTAAATATTTCATTACTTGATCAAGACTTATACTTGCCAATTACTCTATAGAGTTTATATTTTACCGTTAACTGAAGACGACAAACATCGCTCGTAAGTAAACACTCAGCCTTTCCACTCCCCTCCCAGAAGGGTCAAAAGGATGAAAAGATACCCTACGCTCAGGCTTGAGAGAAAATATGGATTCTCTGGAAAATGACCCATTGTCCCTTAAACTCATAAGCAGAGGACACCCTCTCTTGATGTTGATTTCAAATAAATAACCAATGGCAAAAGTTTTAGTTTCAGACTCTGTGGATCAAGCGGGGATTGATATTCTCTCGCAAGTCGCACAAGTCGATGTCAAAACCAAACTCTCTCCCGAAGAACTGGTACAAACCATCCCTGAATACGATGCCCTGATGGTTCGTTCCGGGACAAAAGTGACCCAAGACGTCATCGAGGCAGGAACCCAGCTGAAAATCATTGGTCGCGCTGGTGTCGGTGTTGATAACATTGATGTTCCTGCTGCAACCCGTCGCGGCATTATGGTGGTTAACTCCCCGGAAGGGAATACCATTGCCGCGGCAGAACATGCTTTAGCAATGATGTTAGCCCTTTCTCGACATATTCCGGAAGCCAACCAATCCGTGAAAGAGAAAAAATGGGAACGGAAACAATTTATTGGCTCGGAAGTCTATAAAAAAACGCTGGGTGTCGTCGGTTTAGGAAAAATTGGCTCTCATGTGGCGACGGTAGCCCGTGCCATGGGGATGAAGTTACTCGCCTATGACCCGTTTATTTCTGCTGAACGAGCGGAACAACTCGGCTGTCGCTTAGTGGATTTAGATATTATCTTCACCGAAGCGGATTACATTACCCTGCACATACCCCGCACCCCAGAAACGGAAAATTTAATTAACGCCGAAGCCCTCGCAAAAATGAAACCGACAACGCGAATTATTAACTGTTCCCGCGGTGGGGTCATTAATGAAGAGGCTCTCGCCACTGCCGTGGAAAATGGCACCATTGGCGGGGCTGCCCTGGATGTGTTTGCGGAAGAACCCCTTGGCGAATCTAAATTAAGAGAGGTCGGAACAAATATTGTCCTGACCCCTCATTTAGGGGCATCCACGGAAGAAGCGCAAACCAATGTGGCAGTGGATGTTGCCGAACAAATTCGTGATGTTTTACTCGGATTACCCGCGCGATCGGCCGTTAACATTCCCGGACTCAATCCCGATGTGTTGGAACAGTTACGTCCCTTCTTACAATTAGCAGAAACGTTAGGAAACTTGGTCAGTCAGTTGGCTGGCGGACGCATTGAACAACTCAATGTGCGTCTGCAAGGGGAGTTAACCGATAGCCAAAGTCAACCGATTGTCATTGCAGCTTTAAAAGGCTTATTATCCCAAGCGTTGCGAGAACGAGTCAATTATGTCAATGCTTCGATTGAAGCCAAAGAACGAGGAATTCGGGTGATTGAAACCAAGGATGCTTCAGTACATGATTATTCAGGCTCACTGCGTTTGGAAGCGACGGGATCTCTCGGTGAGCATTCAGTCACTGGTGCCCTGCTTAGCGATCAGGAAATGCGGATTACCAATGTTGATGGTTTCCCAATTAATGTTCCCCCCAATAACTATATGTTATTTACGTTACACCGGGATATGCCAGGGATTATTGGTAAAATTGGCTCTTTACTCGGCGGATTTAATGTCAATATTGCCAGTATGCAAGTGGGACGGAAAATTGTTCGTGGTGATGCAGTTATGGTGTTGAGTATTGACGATCCTTTACCGGAAGGTGTTTTAAGTGAAATCATGAAAATTCCTGGAATTCGTGACGCTTATACCATTAAGCTCTAAACAGGTAAAATAACCAAAGGAGATGAGCGCGCAGAGATTACACCTTCCTCAACCGTTGGTCAAAGATTACGCCTCCCGTTTAGGGAGGCGCCTGTCCTCACGCTTAGCTCCGGCGACCGTTGGTCAGGATGAGATAACCCGTTCTCCAAAAATAAATGACAAATGGCAAATGACAAATGGCAAATGACAAATAGTTGGTGGGAAATCAAAATCCGATGTCATCCAACGTTAGAGGAACTCCTTTTCTGGCGACTGGAGAAGTTTGGCTGTCAGGGAATGGTGAGTGAGACCAACCAGGAAGCGATTTTGGCGCGGGCTTATCTTCCTCAACTGCGGGCACATCCACTAGATTTGGCTGCCTTATCGCTTTGGATTCATCAAGATGCGCTTAATGTGAACGCTGAACTGCCCAGTATGACCTGGGACTTAATTGATGAGCAAGACTGGGCAAGCAGTTGGAAAAAACATTGGGATATCCAAGAAATCGGCGATCGCGTTTTGGTGTGCCCGGCTTGGCTGTCGCCTCCGGCTGAAACAGAACGGGTGGTGTTACGCCTAGATCCCGGCGTTGCTTTTGGGACTGGGGTTCATCCCACGACCCAACTCTGTTTAGAATCGTTGGAAATGCGCTACAGTTTTGGCAATACCGGTGGTGTGGTCGCTGACATTGGCTGTGGTTCTGGTATTTTATCCATCGCTGCTTTGTTATTGGGTGCAGAAAAAGCCTATGCCGTTGATACTGATCCGCTAGCGATACGAGCCACCCGCGGTAATGGCAATCTCAATCAGATTCCACCGGAACGCTTAAAAGTTGAACAAGGCAGCTTAAAGCGTTTGCTGACGATGTATCCAGAGGGGTTTGACGGCATTTTATGTAATATTTTAGCGGAAGTGATTTTAGATCTGATTCCGGAAATGAGCGCGATCGCGCGACCCCAGGCTTGGGGCATCCTCAGTGGCATTCTCATCGAAAAAGCACAGCCCATTGCTGATTCTCTGGAAAAATATGGTTGGAAAGTGGGAACGATGTGGCGACGGAAAGAATGGTGTTGCTTCAATATCCGTCGCCAGCCAGCAGAAGAGGATGATTACTAATGATTGGCTAAAGCGGGTTCACGAGTCACCTCCGGGGTGGTTTGTTCATTGAGAGAACGACAATTAATTTCACAAGAATTATTGGGACTTTCAATTAACTTCACTTTCTCTAGGATTACCCCCAACTCAGTGGTCGGTGCTTTTAATAATTGGCCAATGTAGAGGGCAATATTTTCTGCAGTGGGAACCACTTCAGCAAAATAAGGGATATCTTCATTTAAGAAATAGTGATCAAAGGGTTCGACAACCACTTCTTCTAAGATATTATGCAGCTGTTCTAAATTGACAATCATACCGGTACGAGGATCAATTTCGCCGGTAACGGTTACTTCTAGATGGTAGTTATGTCCATGACCATGAGGGCGAGCACATTTGCCATAGATTTCACAATTTTCTTCATAGCTTAAATCTGGACGCGCTAGACGGTGTGCGGCACTAAAGTGAGTGCCAACAGTTAATGATGCTTCCATGTTATTCCCTTGATAATCAGCCCAAAGTTGTGGATGTTCAAATAAACGAATATTAACGACGGGTAAATGAGGTTCTAAATGCTGCCAAATCACTCTGGCAATATTTTCCGTGGTCGGAAGGGTTTCGCCAAACTCGGACCAAACCTCATTGAGGTAAGCGTTATCGAGTTGATCGGTAATTTCTTCCCGAATGACCGGCTTAACCTCAGACAGGTTCATTACCATGCCATATTGGTCAATTTCACCTTCTAAAGAAACATAAAGGACATAGTTATGTCCATGTCCAGGGAACCGGCTACCGGCTCCAAATTTAGCTTGATTTTCTTCAGCACTGAGTTCTGGAAGCCAGTAACGATGTGCTGCTGAAAACTGGGCGCGACGGTTAATTACACATTTCATAGTCAAGAGTCGCTAAGGGTCTTTTGTAAAGTAATTTTAACATTTTGCGGGCAAGTCCTTGAAATTGCGTGATTTATTGGTTTGTCATTCGCGTTAAATGATTTTCATTGTGATACAAATCCGATAATCTATTACAGTGATGAGGATAGTAAGGGAGCAACGGTAAGGGAAAATCACAACGGAAACGCAAGTAACCAATAGCGAGTAACCATGATGTTCTGTCATATTCTCATCGGTTGTCCCAGTAGTGGCAAATCAACTTTAGCAAGAGCCATTCAGGATGCCGATCCCAATTATCAGATTGTTTCTACAGACGCGATTCGAGGGGATTTATTTGGCGATTCGACCATTCAAGGGAATTGGTCAAGGATTGAAGCGGAAGTTTTCGCCCAAATTGAAACTCATCTCAGTGCCGGTTATCCCGTAATTTACGATGCGACCAATGCCAAACGTCCGTGGCGAATGGGATTATTGCAGCATCTCCATCAATATTCTGAGGTCGAGTGGTTCGGTTGGCATCTCAAAACGCCGCTCAAAACCTGTTTGCAATGGAATCGGAAGCGACAAAATCCCGTTCCCGAAGGAGTAATTCATCGGATGTTGGAAGCGTTAAAGATCTTTCCTCCCATTGCAGCGGAAGGGTTTGCCACGGTTTATGACTTGAATCCTAAGTTAAAAACTTCCTTGATTGAGCAATTTCAGTATCAGCAGTCGCAATTTTCCCGGACAGTTATCAATCGTCAAAATCGCACTCAGAACATCACGCGTCACGCCTATTCCCACTTATTAGACTTTGAGCGTTTAATGTATTTAATTCGCTTAGTGTTAACCGATCCGGGAATCGGAAATTTACAAAAAACAGATCCGAAAACGGTGAAAACTGTCATTGGGAAACGCCGGAAACAGTTCCCCACAGAAATTGATGAAATTTGTGCGTTTATGAGTCAAATCGCCGATCCCATTTATGCCGTTCCCAGCGCGATCGCGCAAGACTTAAAATGGTTAGAAGAAAATGGAGTGATTGGTCCTACCGCTCTCAGCCGTGAGCTCAAAATTACGCGGCAAGAAAATTCAGAACAACCGACTCATAGTTATTCTGATTTAGAACCGTTTCAACGGCTGATCCAAACAATTCGCTTGATTATTCAAGAACCGTTTATTTGGAAGCGCGAGTTAGGGGGAACCTTAAATAGCTTAGTGGAACGGATGCGGGAAGAAAACCTTGTCACTGATAACTCTCGCGATCGCTTGCGCAAAGATATTGAAAAAGTTTTGAAGCCTTATGGGATTCTCCCTGAGGTGCCGATGAAACGCGGATATTTTGCGGGAACTGCAATTCTATCACAACCGGATTTAATTAAAGTGTTTCAGCTATTGGCAACCCAAGTTCAACATTTCGATGATCCCGTTGGCTTACAGGTGTATGAGAAATTTGAGCAACGGATGAAAAGCGCGAAGTTAATTGAATCGGATCAGTACCCCGTGCGAGCTGTGCATCATGCCCATCCGATCAATCAGCCAATCCTGTCCGAGGCTTCCCTGGCAAAGAATACAGAGACAGTAGAAAGCGCGATCGCGCAAGGACAACTTTTAGAACTCGGTTATCTTGCGACTCAGGAGATGTTTGATTCGCCAGCGGAAAAAACGTTTCAGGCTTATCCGCTACAGCTTATTTTCCACAATATGAACTGGTATTTGGGCTTTGAACATTACCAGGGGGCAAAAAAAGGGTTACTACAGTTTGGACGGCTTAATCAGCTCTTTTTAGGCAAACCGCAAACTAAAGACCGTTCCCGGAATGCTCAGCAGAAATCACTCCAGCGTCTCCTTAAGCTCTATCAAGCTTCTGGCAGCATCTTTTTAGGGAATGACCCTAACCAACAACAGCAATATCTAAGCCCTGAGGCATCTCAGCGCCAGCAAGTCGAAATCCTGATTGAACTTTGGTTCAGTGATACAGGTTTTGTCTTAATCAGTGAAGAACTCCCCTGCTTCCCTTTGCAACAAATGAAAATGTCTCGACCCTTCAACCGCAACTTCATGGGCAAAAACCGGTCTTTATTCAGCCTTCGCAAAACGGGCGATCCCCAGTTTCCTCACCGTTTTCGGGTTTATTTACCGCAGTGGTCACTGCAAGATATTGATTTACACCGTTGGATTTTGGGTTTTACCGGGAAGGCGAAAGTGGTTAAGCCAGATCATTTACGAGAAAAACTAGAACGGCAAGGGCAAGCCATTGTGCAAGCCATGACCCGACAAGGATGAGTGACACGGGACTTAAACAAAATCAAAATTGGCAATTTACTGTATACTGTATACATATTAAGTCCCAATCACAGTATTGAGGAATACGTCGTGGCAATTAATAATGCAATCAACGACTAAGCCGTCACTATGAGTGAACCCGTAACCGCGATTATTTCACGGCAGGTCAAAATTGGATATGAGGCAGAATTTGAGGCTTGGCAGGAAAAAATTGGGTATGCTGCTAGTCAGTTTCCCGGTTTTCAAGGAATAACGGTGATGCGTCCGAGTAATCCTAAAAAACCTGAATATGCGATTATTCTGCGTTTTGATTCTTACCCGAGTCTCGTACAGTGGCAAGACTCATTGATCCGCAAGCAGTTATTGGCACAAGTGGAAGCCCTCAGTGTTGGCGAAAGCCAAATGCAGCAACATCGGGGGTTGGCTTTATGGTTTACGCCGAAAACACCCACTAGCCCTCCTCGCTATAAAATGGCAATCTTACTCGCATTAACCGTTTTTACGTTAACGCAATTACTAGCCCCGCAATTGGAGCGTTTGTTGATGGTACTCCCTTTACCAACGCTATTACGGGACTTTCTCGTGGTTTGTATTCAAGTCAGTTTGATTACTTATCTTATTTTGCCAACTTTAACGCAGGTGCTGTCGTCTTGGTTATTTACACAGCCACAAAATCGACAAAATTGACGTTATTTAGGAGGAATTATTTTGTCTTCATCTCTGGGTTTAGCGCGATCGTCTTCCCTTTATCAACAAGCTTACCAAGCCCTACGTCAACTCATTCTCACAGGAGAGTTTGCCCCTGGTGAGCGCCTGGTAGAAACCCAACTGGCAGAAAAATTACAAGTTAGTCGCACGCCGATTCGGGAATCCTTGCGACAACTGCAACGGGAGAGTTTATTAACAACCGATCAAAGAGGGGGATTAATTGTGCCTAGGTTATCGGCAGAAGATGCCCGACAGCTTTATGATTGTCGTTTAGCTCTCGAATTGCTGGCGGTGCGAGAGGCTTGCCAAAATGCGACGGCAGACGAGCTGGAAAAAATTGGGGCTTGGGTGATTCGTGCTGAAACGTTACTTGCCATGGAAGATTCGTCTCAGGTAACGCGAGGGGTTTTACTGGACATTGACTACAGTTTTCATCGCGCGATCGCGCAAAGTGCAAGAAATAGGCATCTTTTGGAGTTATTGATGCGCTCTTTTGATCAAATGACCTTGCTGAGAGTGCAAACCACGGAGAGAAAACCCGATGTCCTCGAAATTCGCAGTGAACATCGCAAAATCTACGAAACTCTATTATCTCGGGATGGAGAAGCAGCCCAAACCGCCATTCAAGAGCATTTAGAAGCTAGTAAAGAGCGAGTTGCAGGACTATTGCAGTGATCAGTTCTTCGTACTCTATCCTTGGTATTGACAAGCCAGTCAATAACTAATGACCAATGACCAATGACTAATAACCAATAACTAATAACTAATAACTAATGACCAATGACCAATGACCAATGACCAATGACCAATGACCAATGACTAATGACTAATAACCAATGACCAATACTAGAGATTTTATCGGCTACGGCGCAAACCCTCCTGATCCGAAATGGCCTAATCAAGCCAGAATTGCGGTGCAGTTTGTCATCAACTACGAAGAAGGGGGAGAAAATTGCATTCTTCACGGTGACTCTCACTCTGAGGCATTTCTCTCAGAAGTCATTGGTGCAGCGCCTTTAAAGGGAATGCGCAACCTGAATGTGGAGTCTTGTTATGAATATGGCTCTCGTGCGGGGTTTTGGCGGTTACATCGCCTCTTTTCTCGCTATAACCTCCCCGTGACGGTTTATGGGGTTGCGATGGCATTAGAACGCAATCCGGAAGCAGTGCAAGCCATGACAGAAGCAGGTTGGGAAATTGCCAGTCATGGCTACCGCTGGATTGATTATCAGTATTTTACGGAAGCAGCCGAACGGGAACACTTGCAGCGCGCGATCGCGATTCATACCCAAGTTACTGGCAGTCGCCCTCTCGGTTGGTACACCGGAAGAAATAGCCCGCACACCCGCCGTCTCGTGGTCGAAGAAGGGGGCTTTCTTTACGATGCCGATAGCTATGCTGATGACTTGCCTTACTGGGTAGTGGAAGGCGAAAAACCGCATTTAGTGATTCCCTATACCCTCGATAACAACGATATGCGCTTTGCCACGGCACAAGGATTTAATTCCGGTGAGCAGTTTTTTACCTATTTGCGTGATGCCTTTGACACTCTCTATCTAGAGGGAGAAGTTGCTCCGAAAATGATGAGTATTGGGTTACACTGTCGCCTGGTCGGTCGTCCGGGGCGCATTGCGGCTTTGGCGCGCTTTCTGGATTATATCGGGCAGCGCGATTGCGTTTGGATTTGCCGTCGGGTAGATATTGCGCGTCACTGGCGAGAAAAGCATCCCTTTACCAGTGACCAGTAGATAAATAACAAATGACTAATGACTAATGACTAATCATTGCATTTTTGTAGGCAACCCAGCCACCAAATTTAGAAATATCGGGCCAGTTTTCTTCCTCAATGAGTTGGCGAGGATAGAGCATCGCGATCGCGCTTTCTCTTCCTTCTAATTCCACCGTTTCTGGATACATATTCGGCGGTTCTTGTGAGAGTAAATATTCGTAATCTGTATCGCTCATTTCATACAATTCTCCCGGAATAGAAATCCCCCCTGTTTCCACCGCATAAATTCCAGGATGCCAGCCATTTTTTACCGCATGGAGCCGATATTGAGGGGCTGTTTTTGTTTCTTTAATAAACCTCGCACCGCGCAAATTCTTGTTATCCGGTTGTCCTCGCAAAGCGGAGCCACAAATAAAAACTTTCTTCATATTTTGTCAAATAAAATACAAAAACAATCACTCTTATTTTTATACCATTAATCTTAGTTAAGCCGCAATAAAAACATAATTTTTATTTCTTTTTTATCGTGATGAAATTTGAATTAAAGCAAAACTTAGAAATCAATCAAAATCGTTTTTTACGCAGTATTGACCAACTCGCTCACATTGGTGCGCTTCCCGATGGTGGGATTCGACGCATTGCCTACAGCGATGAAGATATTAGCGCTCGCGAACAGGTCAAACAGTGGATGCAAGAAGCCGGAATGACTCTCCGGGTGGATACGGCTGGTAATATTATTGGTCGCTATCCCGGTAAAATGACCGATGCCCCGGCTTTAGCCACCGGATCTCATATTGATACCGTTCCTCGGGGCGGACGTTATGATGGGAGCTATGGTGTCCTTGCCGGCATTGAAATGGTGCGGGTTCTCCACGAAAATGAAATCCAACTCAACCATTCCCTAGAAGTAATTGTCTTTACCGATGAAGAAGGGAGTATGATTGGCTCGAAAGCCATTTCCGGTAGTGTTGTTGCCGATCCGGCAACGTATCGGCGCGACGATGGAACCGATATTTATACCTGTTTAGAGCGAGTGGGGGGACGTTGGGAAAAGATTCAGCAAGCCCGACGCACCGCCCAAGATTTAGCTGCTTTTGTGGAATTGCACGTCGAACAAGGTCCGGTTTTAGAAAAAGCAGGCGTTAGTATTGGTGTCGTAAAAGGGATTGTCGGTCAACGGCGCTTTAATATTGCCGTGCAAGGGGAAGCGAACCATGCTGGAACCACCCCCATGAATTGCCGTCGAGATGCCCTGCTAGCAGCAGCAAAACTGACGGTTGCCATTAACGAAATTGCCAATTCTGGCGGGGAACAAGTGGCAACGGTGGGGCGGATGCAAGCCTATCCCAATACGGTCAACGCCGTCCCCGGGTTAGTGGAAATGAGCTTAGATATCCGGGATTTATCTGCTGACCATTTAGATTACTTATTAGAACAAGTGCGCGATCGCGCTGCAAAAATTGCTGCTGAAACCGATACTCAAATCGGGATGCAACCGGCACTGAATGTGATTCCCGCTGCGGCGCAATCTCATATCCAATCTGCCATTAGCAAAGCCTGTGACGAACTGGCTTTGAACCATACCCACCTGTTGAGTCGCGCCAGTCATGACGCGCAAGAAATGGCAAAAGTGACGGATATGGGAATGATTTTTGTCCCCAGTGAAGCGGGGTTAAGTCATAACGCTGAGGAATACACGTCTCCCGAAGACTGTGTCCGTGGGGCCAATGTCCTGCTACGAACCATGATGGAATTGGATCGTCATTATGGCGTTTCTGGAAAAGCTGTCTCGAAACAGAAAGAAACTGTTCAATCCTCGAAGCAAGTAAAGACATCCGCTGATCAATAAGGATCTTGAGGTACATTAAGGGGCGAGTTATATAGCAGTCTTGTTTGAGTTCACGAATGTTTCTAGGCATGGTCAAAATGAACTTTAGTCATATATATAATGTGATCAATTTCAAACAAAATGAGCGGGATCTTGATCGCGCCGATGCCGCACAGGAATAGGGGTTCCTGGTTCATCTCCCGCCAAGCTGGCAGTTTTTTCTAAGGCTTCTCGCAACCGTTTCGCCGCATAAATGGACATATCCCTAGGAACACTCACGCGATCGCGCAAATATCTTAATGCAGATGCTGATCCAGCAGGAGGAGAACAGACTTCACCTGTCATCAGATTGGTTAAGGCACAACGTAAGGCTTCCCCAAATAAGTCTTCTGAAGCAGGGTTCACTTTCAGCAAGTTCTCGCGATGCTTCAGCACTCGCTGCAGCGCCTCTTCCCGAGAAGTTTTCGGTTCCGGATACATTGCGTCTGGTAAACCAAACCAAGGACCTTGATCCACCCGCGCTTGATTCAATTTCGTTTGCGGTTCATCATTAGCATAACAACCGCCCATTTGCGGGGGTAAATCATGAACGTGGGTATGAAAATCGCTTTGGGTTCCCCGATAGGTGGATCGCTGTTCCATCCCATCAAACCATAAACCCAATTGAGGGTTTTCTTCCCGTAAAGAATACCCTTTGTAATAGAACAAGCTGGCGTTCATCCGTTCCAGAAAGGGCGTAAAAATAATATCAATAATGCTAAACATTTCTCGAAAATAAGGACCTGAGGTTTGTTGTAGCGCATCCTCAACTTGGGCGACCACATCCGTAAACTGTTGGCGGTTGCGATGGTCTTCACGGCGCGATCGCGCAGGAACACATAGCCAGCTACACCACGCCCGAAACAACAGTCGTTCTAACTTCCGTAGGGCAATACTGCTGGGATCATTCATACTATAACCCAGCGTCCCAAACGTCTGCTCAAGCGTACTTAAAATATCATCACTTTCCGTCAGCAAACGATCATCAAGTTTCAACGCTGGTAACATCCCTGAAGGAACAATTCGCTTATACCAAGGTTCTTTTTCCCCATAACAAAACATCGTGACCTTTTCCACACGATAGGGAATTTGCTTTTCTTCTAACCATAACCAAACCTTTTGACAGTAAGGACACCACGCATGATGATCGCGGTATAAGGTTACTCGCACATCCGATTCATTTTGCCCAAATAAACGTAAACGCGATTGCGCATTGGTTGGTCCATTAATGCGATCAATTTCAAAATTTGTCCGGGCTTGTAATTCTTCCCAACTCAGTGCTTGCATTTTTTGCCCTTAATTAAATCACTAATGACTAATGACTAATGACTAATGACTAATGACTAATTCTTGTATGCCATTTGCCAAAAATCTTTCTCTAAGCTAGCAATTTTGACAAAAGCAGATTCCAAATAT